>JBAZRQ010000356.1:0-3630 GCA_041662925.1 Nocardioides sp.
GGTCAGCGCGTGGGCGTTCTTCTCGACCAGGCGGTCGTAGGCGCTCCCGAGCGCGAAGCCGGTGACGTCGCTGTCGCCGCTCGCCGGGGCGGACAGCCCGGCAACCAGCACCGACGCGAGCAGTGGAGCGACGAGACGCAGCCGGGACATGCGCTCACTGTGACGCGGCCGGGGCACGGCTAACCTCGCCGGATGCACCACTTCGCCAGCGTCGCCCTGGTCGACCGTCGTGGGTGGCTCCTGCTCCAGGAGCGCGACCAGCACCCGAGGATCGACCCCGACAAGTGGGGCTTCCCCGGCGGGCACCGCGAGGAGGGCGAGACCTACGAGCAGGCCGCCTACCGCGAGCTGGCCGAGGAGACCGGGGTCCGGCTCGCGCCCGGCGCCCTCGAGCTGTACGGCGAGTTCGAGTTCTTCAGCGAGGCCTGTGGGGAGACCGACGCGTTCCAGCTGTTCGCGGGCGGCACCGACGTCACCGAGGTCGAGTGCCACGAGGGCCGGCAGATGGTCTTCGTGGACCCCGAGGTCGCGGTCGGTCTCGACCTGACGGTCTCGACGCGGCTGGTGCTGGCCAACTTCCTTGTCTCGCCGTTGTACGCGAAGGTGTGCGCATGACCTTCTCAGTGATCCCCGTTCCCGGCTCTGGCGCGGAGGACGTCGTGGTGGCGACCAGCGGACCCGACGAGGGCGCGGTCTTCACCGGCACCGAGGACGGCGCGATCTTCCGCGTCAGCCACGACGGCCGCAAGGTCGACCGGGTCGCCGACACCGGCGGGCGCCCCCTCGGCATCGAGCTCGACGTCGACGGCCGGCTGCTGGTCTGCGACGCCCGCCGCGGCCTGTTGCGGGTCGACACCGCGAGCGGCGCGGTCGAGGCGGTCGCCGACAGCGTCAAGGGCACCAAGATGGTGTTCTGCAACAACGCCGCAGTCGCCTCCGACGGCACGGTGTGGTTCTCCGACTCCTCCACCAAGTACGGCATCGACAAGTGGAAGGACGACTTCGTCCAGAACACTCGCACCGGGCGGCTGATGAAGCTCTCCACCGACGGCACCATCGAGGTGGTCCTCGACGGCCTGGCCTTCGCCAACGGGGTCGCGCTGTCGGCCGCCGAGGACTTCGTCTGCGTCGCCGAGACCGGCGCCCGCACCGTCGTACGCCGCTGGCTCACCGGCAACCGCGCCGGGATGCGCGACCTGCTCTGCCAGGGCCTACCCGGCTACCCCGACAACATCGCGCGCGGCTCCGACGGCCTGATCTGGGTCACCATCGCCAGCCCGGTCGACCCGCTCGTGGAGCGTCTGCAGACCGGCCCGATGCCGCTGCGCAAGCTGGTCACCCGCATTCCCGCGCGGCTGCAGCCCAAGCCCAAGCAGACCGTCCGGGTCCAGGCCTACGACGAGTCGGGCACCCTCGTCCACGACCTCGACGTCCGGCCGGGCGACCACGGCACGGCCTACCACATGGTCACCGGGGTGCGGGAGCACGACGGCCGCGTGTGGATGGGCAGCCTGCACGAGCCGGCTGTGGCCGTGCTGGATCGGTGACGAGCACCACCGACCCGTAAACTCGCCGGCATGGGTGTCCTCGAGTCGATCGCCGGGCCGCGCGACCTGCGTGGCCTGTCCGACGACCAGCTGACGACGCTGGCCGCGGAGATCCGTGACCTGCTCGTCCGGTCGTGCTCCCGGGTGGGCGGCCACCTCGGCCCCAACCTGGGCGTCGTCGAGCTCACGCTCGCGATCCACCGGGTCTTCGACTCGCCGCGCGACCGGGTGGTCTTCGACACCGGGCACCAGGCCTACGTCCACAAGATGCTCACCGGTCGCGCCGACGACTTCTCCGGGCTGCGCACCGAGGGCGGCCTCAGCGGCTACCCGAGCCAGAGCGAGTCCGCGCACGACATCGTCGAGAACTCCCACGCCTCCACCGCGCTGAGCTACGCCGACGGCATCGCCAAGGCCTACGCCATCCGCGGCGAGGACCGCCACACCGTCGCCGTCATCGGCGACGGCGCGCTCACCGGCGGCATGGCCTGGGAGGCCCTCAACAACATCGCGATCGCCCGCGACTCGCGCCTGGTGATCGTGGTCAACGACAACGGCCGCTCCTACACACCGACCATCGGCGGGCTGGCGACGGCGCTCACCGCGCTGCGCACCAACCCGCGCTACGAGCAGGTGCTCGACCAGGTCAAGCGGCGCCTCAACGCGGTCCCCGGAGTCGGCCCCGCGGCCTACGACGCCCTGCACGCGATGAAGAAGGGGCTCAAGGACGCGATCGCGCCCCAGGGCCTCTTCGAGGACCTCGGGCTCAAGTACGTCGGTCCGGTCGACGGCCACGACCGCGCGGCGATGGAGCACGCGCTGGCCCAGGCCAAGCGCTTCGGCGGACCGGTGATCGTCCACGCGCTGACCCACAAGGGGTTCGGCTACGACGCGGCCGAGCGGCACGAGGCCGACCAGTTCCACTCGCCCCAGCCCTTCGACATCGAGACCGGCGAGGAGAAGGTCCGGGGTCAGATCTGGACCGACGTCTTCGCCGACGAGATGGTCCAGATCGGCACCCGGCGCAAGGACGTCGTGGCGATGACCGCGGCGATGATGCACCCGGTCGGGCTCGACCACTTCCAGACGCGGTTCCCGGAGCGCACCTTCGACGTCGGCATCGCCGAGCAGCACGCCGCGACCTCCGCGGCCGGCCTCGCGATCGGCGGCCTCCACCCGGTGGTCGCGATCTACGCCACGTTCCTCAACCGCGCCTTCGACCAGGTGCTGATGGACGTCGCGCTCCACAAGTGCGGCGTCACCTTCGTGCTCGACCGGGCCGGCGTGACCGGTGACGACGGCGCCAGCCACAACGGCATGTGGGACATGTCGATCCTCCAGGTGGTCCCCGGGCTGCGGCTCGCCGCACCCCGCGACGCAGCCCGCCTGCGCGAGCTGCTCAACGAGGCCATCGAGGTCAGTGACGCGCCGACCGTGGTCCGCTTCCCCAAAGGCCCGCCGCCCACCGACATCCCCACCCACGCCAAGGCCGGCGGTGCCGACGTACTGGTCCGCCGCGGGCCGCTCGACGTCCTCGTCGTGGCGGTCGGGTCGATGGCCGCCGTGGCGGTCGAGGTGGCCGAACGGCTGGACGCCCAGGGGATCGGGGTCACCGTCGTCGACCCGCGCTGGGTCAAGCCGGTCGACCGCGCGATCGTCGAGCTGGCCGGCCAGCACCGGCTGGTCGTGAGCGTCGAGGACAACGGGCGGATCGGCGGTTGTGGGGCGGTGCTGCTGCAGGCGCTCAACGACGCCGGCGTCACCACGCCCTACCGCCTGCACGGCATCCCGCAGGAGTTCCTCGGCCACGCCAAGCGGGCCGCGATCCTCGAGCGGATCGGCCTCGACGCCCAGTCGCTGGCCCGGGGGATCGTCGAGGACATGACGGCCCTCACCGAGGGCCCCACCGAAGGCAGAGCCGTGGTCGATGTCGACCAGCACCGCTGAGCGTCCTGGGGAGGCACGCTCAGCAGTCAAGGCCTTCAAGGCCCCCATCCTTGGCGTGGTTCTCGGGATCGTCTGCACCCTGGCACTCGCCGGGTGCTCCGAGCCGCTCACCCCGGACGCCCCGGACGCCCCGGAC
>JBAZRQ010000357.1:0-3623 GCA_041662925.1 Nocardioides sp.
CCGGTGGCGAGCACGCCGGTGGGGGCGATGCCGCAGATCTCGCCGGCATCCCTCCCGACCTTGTCGGGGTTGCTGACGCCGACCCCGACCAGCTCGAACGCCGGGCTCTTCACGATCTCGGCGATCACCATCTTGCCGACCACGCCGGTGCCCCACACGACGACGCGCTTGATCTCGGGCTTCATCGGTCGAAGGCCTTTCGTACGTCGGTCTCGGTCAGGCCGTAGTCGGCCAGGTCGTACTTGTGCGACGGCTTGGCCGAGCCTGACTTGGACTCGCGGTCGATCTCGGTGATCGCCTGCTCGGCCTCGGGGGTCCAGTCGAGCGCGAAGCGCTCGTAGATGCCGCGGACGGTGCCGAGCGGGTCGGTGACGAGGTCCTTGAAGGCGACGTCGACGAACTGCGACTGGTCGTACCTCGGCCGGGCGTCGTGGAACGCGTGGTAGGCCCGCGACCAGAGGTCGAGCTGGGTGCGGCCGATCACGTCGCCGACGTAGGTCGTGCTGTGGCCGACCGTGGTCTCGGCCGACAGCGAGCACGACGAGGCGATGCAGACCCCTGGGTCGCGGTGCGTGTAGACGACGAGCGCGTCGGGGTAGACCGTCATCAGCGCGTCGAGCGCGGTCATGTGCGACGGGTTCTTGAGCACCCAGCGCTTGTCGGCGTCGTTGAGCCCGACCAGCTGGAGGTTCTGCTTGTGGCGCGCGTAGGCGTCGGTCCAGTCCTGCCCGGCCAGCCACTCGGTGTAGCGCGGGACGTTGGCCAGCGACTCGTAGGAGTTGGACTTGCCGGTCTGGCGCAGCAGCCGCCAGCACTCCTCGACCGTGGTCGCGTCCATGTAGTGGATGCCCATGAACTCCGGCGACTCCACGTGGTGGGCCGAGAACGCCTGCTGCATGGCGTTGAAGATCGGGTCGGACTCCCAGGTCTCACGGGGCGGCCGCGGCTGCGGGTACTGCGTCAGCCACATCTCGAGGCCCTGGGCGCTCGGGTCGGCGTGCAGGTAGCGGTGCAGCGCCGTGGTGCCGGTGCGCGGCAGGCCCATCAGGAAGATCGGTCGCTCGATCGGCACGTCGCGGTGCTCCGGGTGCGCCGCGAACTGCGCCTGGGTGAGCAGCACGCCGACCAGCGCCGACTTCACCTCGGAGCGCTGGAAGTAGTTGCCGCGCGGGGTCAGCCCCGCCTCCGGCGAGGACAGGTCCTCGGTGAGGACCCGCAGACCCTCCTCGTGAGCCGTGCCGCCGAAGTCGCTCATCCCCGTGGTGCGTACGGCGGCTGCGACGATGTCCTCGTAGGACCCGACGTCGGGCCGCTCCCGCACCATGATGTTGTCGGACATGTCAGCTGTGGAACTCGCCGCAGTCGACCGTCAGCATCTGGCCGGTGACGGCGGAGGCCAGGTCGCTGGCGAGGAACAGGGTCGCGCGGGCGACCTCCTCGGAGGAGGCGAGGCGCTTGAGGTCGGTCGGCGCCGCCTTGTCGGCGTAGATCTCCTCGTGGGTCTTGTCCTCGACGGCCGCGAGGAAGTCGAAGTAGCCGCGGTTGACGTCCTCGTAGATGTAGGACGGCGCCACGCTGTTGACCCGGATCCCGCGCGGCCCCAGCTCGGTCGCGAGCGACGACGCGAGGTGCTCGAGCGCGCCCTTGGACAGCTTGTAGCCGGCGTACTCCGGCTGCGAGGAGAACGAGACGCAGGAGTTGAGCATGATGATCGACCCCTTGCTCTCCGACAGCGCGTCCGCGAAGAGCGCCGAGAGTCGCAGCGGAGCGAAGACGTTGGTCTCGTTGACCTTCGCGAGCTTGCGCGGGCTGATCTGGGTGATCGGGTCCATCGGCGGGATCGTGAACGCGTTGTTGATCACGCAGTCGACGCGACCGAACGCCTCGAGGGTCTTGTCGCGCAGGTTGACCCGCGAGTCCTCGTCGGTCACGTCGGTGACCACCGCGACGACCTTCCCTCCGTGGCCCTCGAGCTCGGACTGGAGCTCGAGGAGTCGGGACTCGGTGCGGCTGGCGATCACCAGGTCGGCACCCATCTTGGCGGCCTCCTCGGCCAGGGACCGGCCCAGGCCGGGGCCGATGCCGGAGATGACGACGACCTTGCCCTTCAGCAGGGGCACGGCGGTGTAGCGCCCCTCGATGGAGGTGTCGTGGGCTTCGGCGTATCCAAGCTCGCTCAAGAGATCATCCTTCGGGCTACGGAGCGCTGCCGGGCGGCGATGCGCTCGGCGTACTCCTCGGTGGTGATGGGCGTGAAGTGCGGGAGCAGGTCGGGGACGTCGGCGAGCTTGACGACCTGGATGGTCGGGCCGTCGGCGTCCTGGGTGAGGTCGCGCTCGAGTCGCTGCCAGCGCAGCATCATCGAGCCGGTGCGGTGGCCGGTCGTCTCCAGCCAGTTGGCGATCCTCGCGTCGGGTCCGGCCGGCGAGCCCTCCGAGATGACGAAGCGCATCACGCCGTCGGGGTCGGTGACCGCCTGCGCCTTGGTGAGCGACGTCTGGTGGGTCTCGTAGTCGGTCGAGGCGTACCAGTCGGAGCCGATCTGGATCGCCTGGTAGCTGCAGTCGGTGCACTCCGGCACCGACACGATCATCGCCTCGTCCTCGGCGAGCTCGTAGTGGCCGATCGAGGAGCGCTGCGAGGCCAGGCCGCCCGGCGTCGACTGCGGCGCGGTCAGGGTGTTGACCGGCTCCTTGTACTGGAAGAACTGGGGGAAGGCGAACCAGGTCTGGATGCTGCCGACCAGGCTGCGCGCGGCCACCTCGTACTTCTTGCGCAGCAGGTCCTGGGTCAGCGGCTTCGCGGGCTTTCCCATCGTGTCGGGCCGCTCGATGGTGAGCGTGCCGCGCAGCTCGGTGTCCCAGTCGTTGAAGACCTCGCGCACGATCATGGTCTTGGCGCCGGGCTCTGCGACGTAGGTGAACTCGAACGTCCCGTCGGGGGCGATGTCGAGCTCGCGGTCGTCGAAGGCCATCAGCGAGGTGGCCGCCGAGTCGGCGCTGTAGGTGCCGGCCATCACCTGGAAGGACAGGTCGGCGCTGGTGCCGCGGCGCCCGCGTACGACGTACTCGACGCCCTCGCGCAGGTAGGCGTTGAAGTAGACGGCGTCCGGGTTGTCCAGCCCCTGCCGGGAGAACTGGTGCGTGGGGTTGATGAACAGCGGCCGGTCCAGGTCGTAGTCGAAGGCCATCTGCATGGCCATCCGGATCCGCCCGGCCAGGTAGTCGTAGCCCTCGAGCCGGTCCTGCTCGGTCCTGATGAACGGCGCGTTGGCGACCAGCTCCTCGGCCTCCGCGATCGCGTCCTGCAGGGGCTGGGTCAGGTTGAGGCTTTCGCTTGTGGTCACTGTTCAGACCAACCCTCTTCGGTCGCCGTCGCTGGGCACGTCGCCCGCCGCTGGGGGGTCGCCGACCCGTCGCAAACTTCCTCCCCCGCTTCGCTCCTCCGTAAGTTTCCGACGGGTCGGCGAGGGTGCGTGGTCACTGATTCACCTTGGAGATGATCTGGTCGGCGTACTTGTTGAGGTGGTCGATCTTGTCCTGCAGCGGCTCGGGGTCCGGGCCCATGATGTAGGGCACGCGGAAGCCGACGATGCAGTCGGTGACGCCCTTGTCCTCGAGGCG
>JBAZRQ010000358.1:0-3621 GCA_041662925.1 Nocardioides sp.
CTGGAGCACCGCCGCGCCGACCATGATGCCGACGGCGTCCACGAACGCCACCAGGACGGTGGCCCGCACGAACTGGACCAGGGAGATCCAGGCGACCCGGCCCGAGCTGTCGACGTGCTGGCGGGCAGCGCGGGGGGCCAGGCGGACGAACCACGCCCAGAGGCGTTCGCCGTCGGCCATGAAGAAGTAGGTGGCGAACAGCACGATGAAGAAGCCGGCGAAGACGTGGCTGAGCGTCGCACCGAGGGAGCCCACCTGGCTCAGGATCTCGCCGTTCTCGGTCCGGTCCGTGATCGCACCCTGGGCGTCGGCGATCCAGTCGTTGATCTGCGAGTCGGAGGCGTTGAGCGGCCCGTCCTTGAGCCAGGTCCGGATCTTGTCGAGTCCCTCGACCGTGGAGTCGGCGAGATCGGTGGCACCGTTGGCGACCTGCTGCCCGGCGAACGTGAGCAGCGCGCCGACCACGGCGATCCCGCCGAGGACGGCCAGGATCGACGCCAGCCCGCGCGGGAACCCACGAGCGGCCATCCAGCCCACGAGCGGGCTGACCAGTGCCGCGATCAGCAGCGCGACGGCCGCCGGCAGCACGATCACGGAGAAGAACGCGATCGTCTTCACCAGCACCAGGCCGGCGGCCACGATGACGAGGAAGCGCCAGCCCCACGCCGCCGCGAGGTCGAGGCCCCATGGCACCTGCGCCCGGCTGAGGTTGGACGGCCCGGTTGCGATCACCGGCGGCTCGGCACGGCGCTCCTCGCGCATCGAGGACCACTGGTGGGCCAGGCGCTGGGTGATCGGCTCGAGGTGGGCAGACGAGCCGGGGAGCCGCAGCCGACGCCGCTGCTCGGGCTGCTCGTCGCGCCCCTCCGGCCCGGCGTCGTCGTTGCTCACGGCGTCACCCTAGGCCAGCCCCGGTCGCGGAGGCGTCACAACAGGGTCAGCGCGAGCCGGTAGGCGGCGGAGGGGTGATCGGCGGCGAGCAGCCCCACCGCCGCGAGGACGTACGACGTGTCCACGACGACGCGCGCGCGCTCCGGGAGCTGCCACCCGCCCTCGAGGTCGACGCCGACGCTGCCCGCGAGCACCCGCTCGGCCACCCCCGCCCGGCCGTGGCGCAGCACCCCGCCGGACCCGACGAGCAGGTCCACCTCGCGCAGGTCCTTGCCGGACCGCTCGACCACGCGGCCCTCGGGCCCGACCACGACCTTGGACCGGCCGGCGTGCCGGCGCAGGGCCAGCCCCACCGCGGCGCGGGCGATCGCCTCGTCGACGTCCTGCTCCTCGGGGGTGGCCGGCAGGAAGCCCGGGTCGGTGGCGCGACGCTTCGCGTGGTCGGCGAGCTCGTCGAGTCCCGCCGACTCGACGGTGGTGAGCGCGGACCAGCGCATCCCGAGGTCGCCCTCGACCGTGCGGGTGACCGGCGTCGTCGCCACGACCTCGCGGGAGAGACCGGAGTCCTCCGGGTCGACGTCGACCACCGAGTGCACGTCGGTGGTCGCGCCGCCGACGTCGACCACCACCACGTCGCCGGCGCCGGGGTGCTCGCTGTCGAGGCCGTCGGCGAGCAGCTCGACGCCGGTGAGCACGATGTCGGGTGTTGCGCCGCGGACCATGGCCGTGAAGTCGGCGCGGCTGCTGAGGTGCTTGCCGCCGATCACGTGGGCCAGGAACATCTCGCGGATCGCGGCCCGCGCGCCGGCCGGGGCGAGCACCCCGATCTTGGGCACCACGTTGGCGGCGAGCACGTGGGGCACCTCGGCGAGGATGGCGCTGACCTCTGTCTGCGCCTCGACGTTGCCGGCCACGACGACCGGGCCGGTCCACCCCGACGCGACCAGGTCCCGCGCCGCCTGGAGCAGCACGTCGCTGTTGCCGCCGTCCGTGCCGCCGGTGAGCAGTACGACGTCCGGTCGGGTCGTGTGCCTCAGCGAGCGGTAGGGCGCACTGTCAGGCCCACGACCCGCCGCCGCGATCACGTCGACCACCTTGCCTCCGCTCGAGAGCGCCACCCGGCGGCCCGCCTCCGCGGTCACGAGCTCCTCGTTGCCGATCACCGCGATCCGCAGCCCTCCGCCGGCGCTCGAGCAGGCGAGCACCTCGGCGCAAGCCGCGCGGGCGTCGGCGTCCACCAGGGCAGCCAGGCACGCGTCGTACCCGTCGAGGACGTCACCGTGCCCGCCCACCGGGAGGGTGGTGGTGTGCTCGGCCGAGGCCACGATCCGCCCCTCGGCCAGGTCGACGAGCGACGCCTTGGTGAACGTCGAGCCGAAGTCGACGCAGATCGCGACCTCAGGCTCAGGCAACGTGCTCAGCCATCCGCCAGGGCGCGGTCGAGGTCGGCCAGCAGGTCGTCGACGGTCTCGATGCCGACACTGAGCCGGACCAGGTCGGCGGGCACCTCGAGGTCGGTGCCGGCGACGCTGGCGTGGGTCATCCGCCCCGGGTGCTCGATCAGCGACTCGACGCCGCCGAGCGACTCCCCGAGCGTGAACACCTCGGTGCGCTCGCAGACACCCAGCGCCGCGGCCTCGCCCCCGACGACGCGGAACGACGCCATCCCGCCGTACCGCTTCATCTGACGACCCGCGACGGCGTGTCCGGGGTGCTCCTCGAGACCGGGGTAGATCACCTGGCTCACCGCCGGGTGACCCGTGAGGAACTCGACGACCCGCTCGGCGTTGTCGCAGTGGCGGTCCATGCGCACGGCGAGCGTCTTGAGCCCGCGGTGGGTGAGGAACGCGTCGAACGGGCCGGGCACCGCGCCCATGGCGTTCTGGTGGAACGTGACCGCGTCGGCGACCTCGAGGTCACGTACGACGATCGCGCCGCCGACGACGTCGGAGTGGCCGCCGACGTACTTGGTCGTCGAGTGGACGACGACGTCGGCGCCGAGGACCAGCGGCTGCTGGAGGTAGGGCGACGCGAACGTGTTGTCCACGACCAGCAGCGCCCCGGCCTCGTGGGCGACGGCCGCCAGCGCCTCGATGTCGCCGATGTTGAGCAACGGGTTGGTGGGGGTCTCGACCCACACCAGCTTGGTCTCGCCGGGACGGATCGCCGCGCGGACGGCGTCGACGTCGGAAACCGGCGCCGGGCTGTGCGTCAGGCCCCACGCCTGCTCGACCTTGTCGAAGAGCCGGAACGTGCCGCCGTAGGCGTCGTCGGGGATCACGACGTGGTCGCCGGGCCGGCACAGCGCCCGCACCAACGTGTCCTCGGCAGCGAGGCCGGAGGCGAACGCGAAGCCGCGCTCCCCCTCCTCCACCGCCGCCAGCGCGCCCTCGAGGGCGGTGCGGGTGGGGTTGGCCGAACGGCTGTACTCGTAGCCGCCACGGAGTCCCCCGACGCCGTCCTGCTTGTACGTCGAGGTCGCGTAGATCGGCGGGATCACCGCGCCGGTGGTCGGATCGGGCTCGTAGCCGGCGTGGATCGCACGCGTCTCGAAGCCGGACTTGTTCCTGTGCTGCTGTTCGCTCACTCACCGAGCGTACTCAGGGGGGCCGGTCGGGCCGACGGGGTAGTCCTCCTGGGTGCCTGCCTAGTCACTTCGAGTCATTTCCGGCTCCTCGGGCTACCGCACGCGTCCGCGACGCGTTGTGCTGTGCAGGGGGATGTCACTCG
>JBAZRQ010000359.1:0-3620 GCA_041662925.1 Nocardioides sp.
CGACGAGCCGCGCGGCGAGCCAGCTGCACGTTCCGGAGCAGGACGTGTTCCTGGTCGGTGTGGATCCGTCCTTGGACGATTCCTCGGGCCAGGGCCAACTCCGTCGTCATGGTGTCTCATCCTCTCGGCCACGGCACTCCGGGCCATTCTCGCTGTAATGACTTCTGCCGCGTTTGCGACTCTTACATCCTAGCGGCGCCGACAGTGCCGTCCGCATCGCCGACGACGTGATGTCGCCCACCCTCCACAGGCGTTTCGCACCCCCTGACAAGATCGAGTCCATGCCCTCAACCACCCGTCAGATCCACCTGTCCGCACGTCCGTCCGGGCTGCCCGGCCCCGAGCACTTCGTCACCCGCGAGGTCGAGCTGGCCGACCCCTCGCCGGGCGAGGTCCTGGTCCGCAACACGGTGCTCTCGGTCGACCCCTACATGCGCGGGCGGATGAACGACGTGAAGTCCTACGTCCCTCCCTTCTCGTTGAACGCGCCCCTCGAGGGTGGGGCCGTCGGGGTGGTCGAGCGCTCGGCGTCCGACGACCTGCAGCCGGGCGACACCGTCCTCCACATGGCGGGCTGGCGGGAGCACGCCGTCCTACCCGCGGCCCAGGCCCGCCGACTTGACGTCTCCCAGGTGCCGGCCAGCGCCTACCTCGGGGTGCTCGGCATGCCCGGCCTCACGGCGTACGTCGGGCTCACCCGGATCGCGGAGGTGCACGAAGGCGACACGGTCTTCGTGTCCGGCGCCGCCGGCGCGGTGGGTTCGCTGGCCGGGCAGATCGCCCGCAAGCTCGGAGCCAGCAAGGTGATCGGGTCCGCCGGTTCGCCGGAGAAGGTGGCGTGGCTCGTCGACGAGCTGGGCTACGACGCGGCGTTCAACTACCACG
This sequence comes from Nocardioides sp., assembly GCA_041662925.1. Taxonomy (GTDB): domain Bacteria; phylum Actinomycetota; class Actinomycetes; order Propionibacteriales; family Nocardioidaceae; genus Nocardioides. The sequence goes on from JBAZRQ010000359.1 coordinate 886, forward strand.
ACGGGCCCGTCGCCAAGCAGCTCGCGCCGTACGGGCCGGTCGACGTCTACTTCGACAACGTCGGCGGCGACCACCTCGAGGGGGCGCTCTTCCACATGGCCGACTTCGGCCGGATCGCCGCCTGTGGGGCGATCGCGGACTACAACGCCGAGGCGCCGGTGCCCGGCCCGCGCAACCTGATGATGGTGATCTCGAAGCGGCTGACCCTTCGCGGCTTCGTGGTCAGCGACCACGGCACGGCCGCGCCGGACTTCTACCGCGACGCCGGCGCCTGGCTTGCGGCCGGCGAGCTCAGCTACCGCGAGACGTACGTCGACGGCCTCGACCAGATGCTCGACGCCTTCCGCGGGCTCTACTCCGGCGCCAACACCGGCAAGATGCTGGTGCGGCTCTGACGCAGGTCCTCCGGACCCTGCGGTTTGGTCACAAACCGCAGCATCTGCGGCCCTGGACGTGCGGTTTGTGACCAAACCGCACGCCGTCGGGCGGTGCGGTCAGGTCGACAGACAGACCGCCGGGAGGTCGAACCAGCGCAGGTGCTCGAAGTCGGCGCTGACGTTGCCGGGGTGGGCGGCGAGGTCGGGGCCGACGGCGGCGCTGAGGATCTCGGCGCCTTCGCGGAGGTGGTCGACCAGAAGTTCCACTCCACCGGTGGCGGTGTTGGTCGGCATCGAGACCGTGCCGCCGGCGTAGGACACGTCGTAGAGCGACAGCGGCGGGGTGACGACGCCGTCGCGATGACGCCAGTGGCCGGTGACCGGGTCGAAGCGGTAGTCGCAGAGCAGCCGCCAGCCGTCCCGGGCGACCAGCCGCACCGCCTCGACGAGGTAGTCGGCGACGGCGTCGGAGACGAAGTAGTTGAAGTTGACCCGCACCCAGCCGGGCTTGATGCCCTCGCAGCCGCCGGCGATCTCGCGCTCGAACTCGTGCGAGCGCTCCAGGTCGATGCCGAGCAGACGGTGCCCGTAGGGGCCGGCGCAGGAGCAGCCGCCGCGCGACTGGATCCCGAACAGGTCGTTGAGCAGGGCCACCACGTAGTTGTGGTGCAGGAAACGCCCCGACGGTGAGCGCAGGATGAAGGAGACGATCGAGAGCCGCTCCGCGTCCAGGTTGCCCAGCAGGTCGATGGCCGGGTCGTCCTTCCAGGCAGTGATCGCCCGGGCCAGGTGACGGTCCTCCTGGGCCCGGATCGTCTCGGTGCCGACCGCCTCCTTGAGCTGGAAGACCAGGCCGGCCCGCACGGACTCGATGATCGCGGGCGTGCCGCCCTCCTCCCGGTGGGTCGGGTCGGTGAAGTAGCGGTGGTCGTCGTCGTTGACGTAGAGCACGGTGCCGCCACCGGGCACGTCCGGCACCCGGTTGGTGAACAGCTCGCGTCGCGCCACCAGCACCCCGGGCGTCGACGGGCCGCCGATGAACTTGTGCGGTGACAGGAAGATCGCGTCCTTGTAGGACAGCGGGCGCGACGGGTCGACCGGGCCCATCTCGATGTCGATGTACGGCGCCGCCGCGGCGAAGTCCCAGAAGCTCAGCGCCCCGTGCTCGTGGAGGAGCGTGGCGATGCCGGCCGTGTCCGAGAGGATCCCGGTGACGTTGGAGGCCGCGGAGAAGGTGCCCACCTTGAGCGGCCGTTCGGCGTACTTCTCGAGCTGGGCGCGCAGGTCGTCCTGGTCCACTCCCCCGTCGGCGTCCTGGTGGATCACCACGACGTCGGCGATGGACTCCCGCCAGGGGATCTCGTTGGAGTGGTGCTCGTAGGGGCCGAGGAACACGACCGGCCGCTCGGACGGCGCGATGTGCTCGTTCAGGTGGTAGGTGTCCTCGAGCGCCGAGGGCAGGCGCAGCCCGAGGATCCCGATCAGCTTGGCGATCGCGCCCGTGCAGCCTGACCCCGCGAAGATCACCACGGACTCGTCCCCACCGACGGCCGAGCCGATGATCGCACGGGCCTCCTCGCGCAGCCGCGTGGTCTGCAGCCCGGTGCCGCTGGACTCGGTGTGCGTGTTGGCGTAGCCGGGCAGGACCTGCTCCCGGATGAAGTCCTCGATGAACGTCAGTGCCCGACCGGAGGCCGTGTAGTCGGCATAGGTCACCCGCCGCAGCCCGTAGGGGGTCCGCATCATGTGGTCCTCCCCGATGACCGACTCGCGGATCAGCCGCAACAGCGCCTGCTTCTCGACGTCGGGCACCGGGGAGGTCATGGCTCCACGATAGGCCTTCCCAGGATCTGCCTAGTCGACGATCACCCGCACGCGTCGCGCGCCGGTGACCACGAGGTCGACCGGTCCGAGCACCTGGCGCTTCGCGATCTCGACCTTGCGGCCGAAGATGCCCAGGTCGACCTGCACCTCGTCGTTGCGGACGTTCGCCTTGATGCCGGCGAGGATCTTGCCGAGGCTGTTCTGGTAGGCCGCCTCGGAGTACAGCTCGTTGCCGCCGATGAAGGACAACGAGCCCTTCTGGTCGTGGGCCCGCTTGGGCACCGTGAACGACGTCGTGACGGTCTCGGTCCCCGAGGGCCCCTTGAGGAGCGTGCGCAGGATCAGCTTGCGTCCGGCCTTGACCCGGGCCGGCTCCTTCTTGCCCAGCGTGACCCACTCGCCCTGGCGGTACTGCTGGATCGCGCCGACGGCGTACCTCGCGGTCGACGTGGTCACCGCGGCGTCCGAGGTCACCTCCTCGATGGTGACGCCGGGGAGCTGGCTCATCCCGTAGACCAGGTCCGGCAGGTCGAA
>JBAZRQ010000360.1:0-3617 GCA_041662925.1 Nocardioides sp.
GCCACCGGCTGGCGCTGCCGGTGCTCGAGGTCGACGACTTCGTCCAGGCCGTCGAGGCGCTGGTGACCGTCGACCAGCGGTGGGTGCCCGACCAGGAGGGCGAGAAGAGCCTCTACCTGCGCCCGTTCATGTTCGCCTCCGAGGCGTTCCTCGGGGTGCGTCCGGCCCAGCACGTCACCTTCATGGTGATCGCCAGCCCGGCCGGCGCCTACTTCAAGGGCGGCGTCAAGCCGGTCACCCTGTGGCTCACCGAGGACTACACCCGGGCCGGCCGCGGCGGCATGGGCGCGGCCAAGACCGGCGGCAACTACGCGAGCTCGCTGGTCGCGCAGCAGGAGGCCACCGCCCAGGGCTGCGACCAGGTCGTCTTCCTCGACGCCCAGGAGGGCACGTACGTCGAGGAGCTCGGCGGCATGAACCTCTACTTCGTCCACGACGACGGCCGGATCGTCACCCCCGAGACCGGCACCATCCTCGAGGGCATCACCCGCGCCAGCATCATCGAGCTCGCCGGCAAGCTCGGCCACCAGGTCGAGGAGCGCAAGTTCTCGATCGACGAGTGGCGCGACGGGGTGAGCAGCGGGCGGATCACCGAGATCTTCGCCTGCGGCACCGCCGCCGTCGTCACCCCGGTCGGCACCCTGAAGTGGGACGGCGGCGAGGCCCCCGCCCCGGCCAGCACCGACCTCACCATGCGGGTGCGCCAGGCGCTGGTCGACATCCAGTACGGCCGCTCCGAGGACACCTTCGGCTGGATGCACCGCGCGGTCTAGACCATCCCTCGGGGTGAGGTGACGCAGGTCACGGCCAACCTAGGTTCGAGGGGCACGGCGCCCGCCGTGCGGTCGGGCGGGGAACCGGCCCTCACTTGGGGAGGGAAATCCCACGATGAAGCTGCAACACCTTCGAACCAGAGTTCCGACCGCGAGCGTGGCGATCCTCGTCGCCCTCGCCATGAGCCTCAGCCTGGCTCTCACCGCCGGAGGCGCCGCCTCCGCCGCATCCACGGCAGGCACCGCCGACAAGGTGGTCGCCTCCACGCCCCAGGGCAAGCTCAGCTCCCGCGTCGTCGGCAGCACCGCCAACGGCCGCCGCGTGACCGGAAGCTTCGTGCCCGTGCGCTTCGTCAAGCGCGACGGCAAGGTCAAGGTCAGGGGCATGATCAACGGCGTCGTCCACAACGCCGACGGCAGCACGCGCACGTTCTCGGCCATGCGCACGATGCGGGTCAAGTCCATCAACGGAGCTCCGGTGCGCGTCGGCCGGACGACTACTGAGCGGGCGACCTGCGACATCCTGCACCTCACGCTGGCGCCGCTCGACCTGGACCTGCTCGGGCTGCGCGTCCACCTCGACCGGGTGGTGCTGGACATCGTCGCCGCAACCGGCGCCGGCAACCTGCTCGGCAACCTGCTCTGCGCGGTGACCGGGCTGCTCGACGGCGGCCTGGCCGGGCTGCTCGACCGGTTGACGTTCCTGCTCAACCGGATCCTGGGCCTGCTGGGGCTCGGGCTGTAGCGAAATCGCTGACCCGCCCGAAACTTTCGGGCGGGTCAGCGTGGTCTTGGGGGAGTTTCGGGCGGGTCGGCGAGGAATTGAACTTAGGTTAGTCTTGCCTAAGTGATGCCCTCGCCAGCGACGAGAAAGGGGCCCGCCGTGTCCCTCCTCGCACCGCCGCGCGCGGTCCTCGAGGCCGTACGCCGTCCGCGCACCGCCCTGCGCGGGTCGCTGGCTGCGGTGGTCCTGCTCGTGCTGCTGGTCGCGATGGCGGTGGCGAGCCTGATGTGGGGCGCGCGCGACATCTCCGTCTCCGACGTGTGGGCCGCACTGGTCGCGCCGACCGAGGGCGACAACGACCACCTGGTCGTGCGCGACCTCCGGGTCCCGCGCACGCTGCTCGGGCTGGCCGGGGGAGCAGCGCTGGGCGCCGCGGGCGCACTGATGCAGGGGGTGACCCGTAACCCGATCGCCGACCCGGGCCTGCTGGGCCTCAACGCCGGCGCCTCGCTCGCGGTGATCGTCGCGATCGCCGGTTTCGGGGTCACCTCGGTCGACGGCTACGTGTGGTTCGCCTTCGTCGGCGCCGCGCTGGCGGCCGTGGTCGTCTACGGCGCGGCGTCCCTGGGCTGGGAGGGCGTGACTCCGGTCAAGCTGGCGCTGGTGGGGGCGGCCGTGACCGCGACGGCCACGTCACTGATCACGGTCGTGCTGCTCACGGACCGCAACACCCTGCAGGAGTACCGCTTCTGGCAGGTCGGCTCCCTGGCCAACCGGTCGCTGGACGCACTGACCGCGGTGCTGCCTTTCGTCCTCCTCGGCCTGGCCCTGGCGCTGGCTTCGGGGCGGGTGCTCAACGCGCTGGCCCTCGGCGACGACGTTGCCCGCGGCCTGGGCCAGGACGTGACCCGTGGCCGGCTGATGGTCGTGCTCGCCGTCGTGCTGCTGTGCGGCTCGGCGGTCTCCATGGTGGGTCCGATCGCGTTCGTCGGCCTCGTGGTGCCGCACGTGGCGCGCGCCGTGGTCGGCCCGGACTACCGCTGGATCGTGCTGCTCTCCGCCCTGTTGGGCCCCGTGCTGCTGCTCGGCGCCGACATCATCGGCCGCCTCGTGGTTCCGCCCTCCGAGCTCGAGGCCGGCCTGGTCGTCGCGGTCGTCGGCGCCCCCGTCCTCCTGGCCATCGTGCGCCGTTCGCGCAGCGTCGCGGCGTGAGCGCGGTGCTGGCCGTCCGGGCGGAGCAGGCACGCGCGGGGCTGCGCACGTCGCGGGCGCGTCGCCACGCCCGCACCGTGGCGGTGACGCTCGGCCTGCTGGCCGCGACCGTCGTACTCTCGGGGGCCGCGCTGATGCTCGGTGCCTACCGGCTCTCGCTCGGTGAGGTCCTCGCGGTGCTCGCCGGTTCGGAGGGGGAGGGCGCCGCCCGCTTCGTGGTGATCGACCTGCGGCTGCCGCGCCTGGCGCTCGGCGTGCTGGTCGGGGCCGCGTTCGGCCTGGGCGGCGCCCTGTTCCAGTCCGTGCTGCGCAACCCCCTCGCCAGCCCCGACGTCATCGGCGTCTCCCAGGGTGCCAGCGCGGGCGCCGTCGCCGCGCTCCTGCTCGGCGGCGTCACCGGTTTCTGGGTCTCGGTCGCGGCCTTCGCGGGAGGCGCGGCCGTCGGCCTGCTGCTGTACGCCGTGGCGTGGCGCCGTGGGATGACCGGTCACCGCTTCGTGCTCGCCGGGATCGGCGTCGCCTACGTGTGCGCCAGCATCGTGGGCTACCTGCTGACCCGCAGCGACGTGCGTGAGGCGCAGGCCGCCCTGCTCTGGATGACCGGCAGCCTGGCCCAGGCCGACTGGAGCCTGGTCGCGACGCTGGCGCTGGCCCTGGCCGTCCTGGTCCCGCTGGTCGCCCTGGTCGCGCGCGGGCTGGACCTGCTGCTGCTCGGTGACGAGCAGGCGGCCGGTCTCGGGCTGCGGCCCGAGGTCACCCGGGCCCTGGTCATCGCGCTGGGCGTCGCGCTCGCGTGCGCGGCGACAGCGGCCGCCGGGCCGGTCGCCTTCGTCGCCTTCATCGCCGCACCCGTGGCGCGCCGGCTGCTGGGCGACGGCTCGCTGGCGCTCGCACAGGCGGCCCTGGCC
>JBAZRQ010000361.1:0-3614 GCA_041662925.1 Nocardioides sp.
CCCCGCAGGTTCGACGAGACGATGTTCGCCGAGGGGCAGCACCTGCCGTCGCCGTACCACCGCACCAAGTACGAGTCCGAGCGGATCGTGCGCGAGGAGGCGGGCGTGCCGTGGCGGGTCTACCGCCCGGCGGTCGTGGTCGGCCACAGCCAGACCGGGGCCATGGACAAGGTCGACGGCCCCTACTACTTCTTCCCGCTGATGAAGGCGATGCGCGACCGGCTGCCGTCGTGGCTGCCGATGGTCGGCATCGACCTCGGTGACACCAACGTCGTACCGGTCGACTACGTCGCCAAGGCGATGGACCACCTCGCCCACCTACCCGACCGCGACGGCGAGGCCTTCCACCTGGTCAACCCCGAGCCGCAGCCGGTCGTCGACATGGTCAACGCGTTCTGCCGGGCGGCGGGGGCGCCGACGTTCGCCACCCCGATCGACCGGTCGGTCACCCGCGGCCCGATGTCGCTGGTCCCCCGGCGGCTGCACCCGTCCGCGATCGCCACCGGCCTGGTCCGGCTCGCCCCGGTGCAGGCCGTGCTCGACCAGACCGTCGGCCGCCTGGGCATCCCGGCCGAGGTGCTCGGGCACAGCTCGTTCACGGCCGTCTTCGACTCCCGCCGCACCGAGAAGGCCCTCGTCGGCTCCGGCATCGGCGTACCCGACCTCGAGTCCTACGCCCGCACGCTGTGGACCTACTGGGAGGAGCACCTCGACCAGTCGACCGGCAGGGACCACAAGACCCGCGAGGCCCTGACCGGCAAGTACGTCGTGATCACCGGCGCCTCGTCGGGCATCGGGCAGGTGACGGCGCTCAAGGTCGCCCAGGCCGGCGGCATCCCCGTCCTGGTCGCACGCGGCAAGGACAAGCTCGAGGAGACCCGCGCCGCGATCGAGCAGCACGGCGGCACCGCCCACGTGTTCCCGTGCGATCTGTCCGACCTCGAGGCGATCGACCGGCTGTGCGAGCAGCTGACCACCGAGCTGCCCTCGGTCGACTTCGTGATCAACAACGCCGGCCGCTCGATCCGCCGCTCCCTGCGGCTCTCGCACGACCGCTTCCACGACTTCGAGCGCACCATGCAGCTCAACTACTTCGGCGCGATCCGGCTGATCATGGGGCTGGTGCCGCAGATGCGCTCCCAGCACCGCGGGCACGTGGTCAACATCAGCTCCATCGGGGTGCAGACCAACCCGCCGCGCTTCTCGGCGTACGTCGCCTCCAAGTCAGCGCTGGACTCGTGGAGCAACGTCGTCTCGTCGGAGCTCGTGGGCGACGGCGTGACCTTCACCAACATCCACATGCCGCTGGTGCGGACGCCGATGATCGCGCCGACCAAGCTCTACGACAAGTTCCCCACGATCTCGCCGGCCCAGGCGGCCGACCTGGTGATCACCGCGATGGTCGAGCGGCCGCACGAGATCAACACCGCGCTCGGCAACGCCGGCGCGGTCGCGCACACGGTGGCGCCCAAGCTGGCGTTCCGGGTCCTCAACATGGCCTACCACGTGTTCCCCGACTCGGCCGCGGCCAAGGGTCAGGAGGCCACCGGCGGCACCCGCGAGTCGGAGCAGATCATGCTCGCGAGGGTCTTCAAGGGCATCCACTGGTGAGTGCAGGCTGCCCCTCAGCGGTTCAGGAGCAGGAGGGCGCAGACCAGGATCGCGCTGACCGCCACGGAGACGAGCAGCGATCCGGCGCAGCCCAACCGGTTGCTGAAGAAGAGGAACATCCCTCCCGGTGCCCGGGCCGCGGATCGGCTATCTCCCCTCAAGGGGTGGTGCGGCCGTGAGCCCGCTCACCCGACAGGGCGCTCCGGGTCGGTGATCCAGCCGCTCCAGCTGCCCGGGTAGAGCGCCGCGGCGACCCCGGCGACCTCCATGGCGAGCAGGTCGTGGCAGGCGGTGACCCCCGAGCCGCAGTAGGCGGCCACGTCGGCGCCCGGCACCGCACCCACGGCGGCGTACGTCGCCCGCAGCTCGTCGGCCGGTCGGAACCGGCCGTCGGGGGTCAGGTTGTGCGCGGTCGGCACGTTGACCGCTCCGGGGATGTGGCCTGCCACCGGGTCGATCGGCTCGACCTCGCCGCGGTAGCGCTCGGCGGCCCGCGCGTCGACCAGCACGTCGACTGCGGGCACGCCGTCGGCCTCGACCATCGGCATCCCCGCCTCGCCGCTCACGGTGAAGTCGCCCGGCGCCGGGGTCACGGCCCCGGTCGCGAGCTCGCCGCCCTCGGCGACCCACGCCGCCAGCCCACCGTCGAGCACCCGCACGTCGCGGTGCCCGTGGAACCGCAGCAGCCACCAGGCCCGGCCCGCCGCGAGAGCGGTCCAGTCGTCGTAGACCACGACCGGGCGGTCGCGGCGTACGCCGGCGCGGCTCATGGCGGCCTCGAAGACGGCCGGCTCGGGCAGGGGGTGCCGTCCGCCCGCGCCGGGCGGGGACGCCAGGTCCGCGTCGAGGTCGACGTACGCCGCCCCGGGCAGGTGCCCGCCGGCGTACTCCCCCGGGCCGCCGGGACCACCCAGCCGGTAGCGGACGTCGAGCAGGGTCACGGAGCCCGGGCCAGCGAGGAGCAGCGCCTGGAGCTCGGCGACGGAGATCAGCGGACCGGTCACCCGGGCATCCTGCCTCACCGGACCGGGGCGGAGACCTCCTCGACCTTGCTCGAGCCGCTGCGGGTCGCGAACGACCGGGTCCAGGTGACCTTGCTCCGGCGGTTGGCCCGGGACCCGATGATGAACCAGTCGCACTGGGTGCGCTCGGCGGTGACGTCGAGGACGCAGAAGCCGTGGTCGTCGAAGTTGAGGTACTTGATGTGCTGGTTGGCCGCCAGGATCACCTGCTCGGCGGCCAGGTTGGGCGCCGAGCGGGGCGGGGTGCCGAGCACGTCCTTGAGGTTGTCGGAGGTCACCGAGGTGCATACGAACTCGACCGCGGCGGTCCCGGTGAGCGGGTAGGTGCCGGCGTCGACGGGGATGTCGATCGCCCAGGCGGAGTGGATGTCACCGGTGAGGAACACCGTGTCGCTGACCTGCTTGGCCTGCAAGTGGTCGAGGACGGCCTTGCGGTCGGCGGTGTAGCCGTCCCACTGGTCGGCGTTGGCGTAGACCCCGTCCTGCGGCAGCAGCGGCGTGAGGGTGTTGATGGCGGCGACGACGTCGTCGGGGAGAGCGGCCACCTTGAGCGGGGCGAACATCACCGAGGTGCCGACCAGCTTCCACTGCGCGCGGTCGTTGTCGAGGCCGTCGGTCAGCCAGCGCAGCTGCGCCTCACCGGTGATGGTCCGGTCGGGGTCGTCGACCGAGGTGTCCAGCCCGGGGACCGCCACCTGCTCGTCGCGGTAGCTGCGCAGGTCGAGCATGCTCAGCTCGGCCAGCCGGCCGAAGCGCAGCCGCCGGTAGAGCCGGGTGCCGTCACCCAGGGCCGCCGTGCCGTCGAGGCGCGCGGGCATCCACTCGTCGTACGCCCGGTGCGCGCGAGCGCGCCGCCGCGCGTAGCTGCCTTCACCGGGGTCGTGGTTCTCGGCGCCGTCGCGGTAGGCGTCGTTGGTCACCTCGTGGTCGTCCCAGGTCACGATCCAGGGGAACTTGGCGTGCGCGGCCTGCAGGTCCGGG
>JBAZRQ010000362.1:0-3608 GCA_041662925.1 Nocardioides sp.
CGAACGCACCCAGACCAGCGATCACCAACACCCACACCACCATCGTCAGACGGGCATGCTCAGTGACCCACACCCCCAAACGGCCCAAGGGGCCAGGGCTCCAGGGAACCTCCTCGGTGGGAAAGTGAGTGGAGTGCCGGGTGGTGGCCGTCGGCGACATGACGTTCTCCTCCGTGGGTCGATGCGGCCAGGCGGCCGCGGTGGGGCGTGGACGGCGACAGCGGCCGAGAGCCCGTGGATGTCGACGAGGGTGGCCGGCTCCCCGAGCGCGGCGGCGTCGGCGCGCAGACTCGTCCGGCGCCGGGTAGGGGTGGCCTGGGTGGCCATGTCTCGACGGTCCCTCCGAGGTGCGTGAAGCGGAAGGGTCGAACGGCCCTGGGATCTGGGACCGAGGCCCTGGGCGGGCTCGAGATCGGGATCGGGCATACTTGCCGACATGCTGTCGGTAACAAGTCAGGGCCGGTAGGCCCGTGTTCCTCGCCCTTCGTGAACTCTCCTTCGCCCGCGGCCGCTTCGCCCTCATGGGACTGGTGGTCTCACTGATCGCCATCCTGATGGTGCTGCTGAGCGGCTTGTCGGTCGGGCTCGTCAACGACGGCGTGTCCGGGCTGCAGCGGATGCCGGTCACCTCCTTCGCCTTCCAGGAGGACGTGACCAAGGACGCGGCGTTCTCCCGCAGCGTCCTCGAGCTCGACGCGGTCACGAGCTGGGCCGACCAGCCCGGCGTGGCTGACGCTGCGCCCTTCGGCAACACGCTGGTCAATGCCCGCACCGACCGTGAGGTGGAGATCGACCTGGCGCTGTTCGGTGTTGAGCTCGGCTCGTTCCTGGACCCCCAGGTCACCGAGGGTTCCGCCCTCGCCGGCGAGGGCGAGGTGGTCATCTCCCAGACCGCCGCCGAGCAGGGCATCGACGTCGGGGACGAGATCGTGCTCGAACCGTCCGGCGCGGAGCTGACCGTCGCCGGGGTCCTGGCCGACCAGCACACCTTCGGCCACGTCGACGTCGGATACCTCTCGCTGCCGTCCTGGCAGGAGATCAAGGCAGGGGTTCGCCCCGGCGACATCGTCCCGGACCGGGTGTACGACGAGATCACCGCCGTTGCGGTCCGCGCCCAGGACGGTGCCGAGGTCGACCTCGACGCGGGCGACAAGGGTGCTGGCACCACGTCGCTGACGCTCGAAGACTCGTTCGGCGCTTCGCCCGGCTACACCGCCGAGACCTCCACGCTCCAGCTGATCGAAGCGTTCCTCTACGCGATCTCCGCGCTCGTGGTGGGAGCCTTCTTCACTGTGGTGATCGTGCAGCGCAAGCACGAGATAGCCGTGCTGCGCGCCCTCGGGGCCGGCACCGGCTACCTGCTGCGGGACACCCTCATGCAGTCCCTGGTCCTCCTGGTCCTCGCCGCCGGCCTCGGTGTCGGTCTCGGCCTGGCGGCCGGCGGGGCGATCGCGTCCACGTCGATGCCGTTCGCGCTCGAGGCCGGACCCATCGCCGCGGCCACGGTGGTGCTGGTGGCCCTCGGCCTGCTCGGCGCCGCCGTCGCGGTCCTGCGAATCATCCGGGTCGACCCGCTCACCGCCCTGGGAGGCAACCGATGACCGCGACACTCTCCCTCGCCGACGTGACCCTGGTCCTGGGGGACGGCGACGAGACCGTGACCGCCCTGGACCGGGTGGACCTCGAGGTGGACGGCGGCGAGCTGGTCGCGGTCGTCGGGCCGTCCGGGTCGGGCAAGTCCAGCCTGCTCGCCGTCGCCGGTGGCCTCACCAGCCCGACGTCGGGATCCGTCCGGTTGGGCGACGTGGACCTGGCGACCGCGTCGCGACGCCGGCTGACCGCGCTTCGCCGCCAACGGATCGGCTTCGTCTTCCAGAGCGGCAACCTCGTGCCGGCCCTGAACAGCCTCGACCAGGTGCGCCTCCCGCTGACCTTCGGCACCGTCTCGAACCCCAGGGACCCGCGCCAGCTGCTCGCGGAGGTAGACATGGAGCACAAGGCCGGCCGCCGTCCGCACCAGCTCTCGGGAGGCGAGCGCCAGCGCGTCGGCATCGCCCGGGCGCTGGTGACCAGGCCACAGCTGCTGCTGGTCGACGAGCCCACCGCTGCCCTGGACCGCCACCGAAGCCAGGAGGTCGTCGCCCTCCTGGCCCGCGAGGCACACCAGCACGGCGTCGCCACGATCATGGTCACGCACGACCACGACGTGCTGCACCACTGCGACCGCGTGCTGGAGATGATCGACGGACGACTGGCACCGGTCGTGGCCGGGCGAGGCTGAGCACTACCGTTCGGTCACGGCCACAAGATCGGAGGAACCGTGCCGCGCATCCAGGCCGACACCGTCGCCGAGCACCACGCCCAGCAACGGCGAGCCCTGCTGGACGCTGCCCGTGCGTTGTTGGCCGAGACCCCCGAGGCGCCGTCCATGGGGGCAGTAGGGCGCCGGGCCGGCCTTGCCCGCACCAGTGTGTACCAGTACTTCCCCTCCGCCGACGCTCTGCTCGCCGCGGTCGTCAACGACGTCTTCCCCGACTGGGCGGACCGGGTCACGGCCAAGGTGGCGGCCGCGGCCACACCCGCGGCGCAGGCCTGGGCCTACGTCGAGGCGAACGTCGACCTCTTCGCGAGCTCCGAGCAGGCCGTGGCTCGCGCACTGAGGCGAGTCGTCGAGCCCCATGTGCTCCAGGGACCGATGGAGGCCTTCCACGCCCGACTCCAGGTACCACTCCTGCAGGCGCTCGCGGACTTCGGCGAGCCCGAACCACGTGCGATGGCCGAACACATCGACCTGCTGATCCTGCACGCGTCCCGCGGGCTCACCGGTGACTCGCCCAGCAACCAGGCCGACCTCGCTCAGGTCGCCTTGGCTCGACTGCGGAGGCTGCTCGGCGGCTACCTGCGTCTCGACGCCGACGACTGAGACAGTGGTGCGTCCTGGTCACGAACAGGAGGCAGGTGGCTCGGTCAGGACACGCAGGGCCAGCTGTGTGGTCGAGGGAACCCCGAGGTGTCCGACCACCCGCGCGACCCGGTCCGGGTCGAGGGGCAGCAGCCCGGGAGACCCCGGGACGCCCGGTGTCAGGCCGAGGTCGAGGTCGGTGTGCCCGGACATGATCGAGTGGTTGAACTCGAAGCGCTCCCTGGCCCCCGCCGCGGTGAGCTTCCTGAGCAGCCCGGCGCCGATCCGGCGCCGGCCCGACTCGTCGCAGAAGGAGTCGAGGGTGGCCACCAGGGTGGCGCCGTCGCAATGGTCGATGTCTGCCCAGACGGCCCGCATCGAGCCCATCTGTGAGAGCAGGACCGGCGCGGTCTTCTCACCGATCCCCGGCACGCCCGGCAGGTTGTCGCTGACGTCGCCGCGCAGGGCGGCGTACTCCAGGTAGTGCTCGGCCGCGATGCCGTAGAGGGTGTGCAGTCGGGCCGGGTTGAGGAGCGGTGAGGCGGAGATCCCGCCGGAGATGAGGCGGAGCACCTGGGTCCGGGCGCTGATGTGGGCGAACGAGTCGCGGTCGGAGGTGACGATCACGCAGTTCCATCCCGAGCGCTCCGCCCAGGCCGCGGCCGACGCGCTGACGTCGTCGGCCTCCAGCCCAGCGGGGGTGACG
>JBAZRQ010000363.1:0-3605 GCA_041662925.1 Nocardioides sp.
CGTGCAGGGGGGCGGGCTCGCGGCGCGAGGTGTCGTGGTCGTGGCGGTGAAGTCCCCGGTGCACTCCACCGAGCTGCTGGCCGACGCGTTCGCGGCCGCCGCGACGCACGGCGCCCGGCTCGTCGTCCTGCACTCGTGGAAGCTGCCCAGCGGGTACGACGACATCGTCGCCGCCGGGGTCGCGACCGACGAGCTCACCCAGCGTTCCACCGCCGAGCTGGAGGCACTGCTGCACGAGTGGCGCACGACCTTCCCAGCCGTGCAGGTGGAGATCCGGATCGTCCACGACCAGCCGGCGCACGCGCTCGTGCGCGCCTCCCACGAGGCGGACCTGCTGGTGCTGGTGCGCCACGCGCACGGGTTCCCCGCCGGAACCCTCGGGGGCACCGGCCGGGCCGTCCTGCGCGACGCCGACTGCCCGGTCCGCGTCGTACCGCCGGGTCCGGTCAGCACCGTCGCCGGGCTGGTGCTCGAAGAAGCCGGAGACATCTCCAAGTGACCTCCGGGACCCCTGTCGCCACCTGGGGCCTGACCAGCTCCGAGGCCGCCGAGCGGCTGGCCGAGGCCGGCCCCAACCGGGCCCCGCGACCCAAGCCGCGCAGCCCGCTGTCGCGGGTGGTCGACCAGCTGCGGGACCCGATGATCCTGCTGCTGATCGCGGCCGGCGTCATCGTGGTGCTGCTCGGGGACCTGGCCGACGCCGGCATCATCGCCGCGGTGATCGTCCTCAACACGACGATCGGCGTGGTCCAGGAGGTCCGGGCCGCCAACGCCATCTCGTCGCTCGACCGATTGTCGGCGCCGCACGCCACGGTGCTCCGTGACGGGGAGCCCGTGCGCCTCGACAGCGCCGACGTCGTGCCCGGTGACGTGGGCCGCCTCGAGGCCGGCGACATCGTCCCGGCCGACGGCACCCTGCTCGAGTCCGCCGCGCTGCAGGTCGACGAGTCGGCGATGACCGGTGAGTCGGTCCCGGTCGCCCGCGGCGAGGGTGAGGAGCTGCTCTCCGGCACCGTCGTCACCCGTGGCCGCGGCTGGGTGGAGATCAGCCGCACCGGCGCCGACTCGGGTCTCGGCCGGATCGCCACCGCGATCGCGTCCGCCGGCTCCCGGCCGACCCCGCTGCAGCAGCGACTGTCGCGGCTCTCGCGACAGCTCGTCGTACTGACCCTCGGGCTGGCGGCGTTGGTCTTCGGCCTCGGGCTGGCACGCGGCGAGGACGCCACCGACATGCTGATCCTCTCGGTCAGCCTCGCCGTCGCCGCCATCCCCGAGTCGCTGCCGGCCGTGGTCTCCGTGGCGCTGGCGATGGGCGCCTACCGGATGGCCAAGCAGTCCGCGATCGTGCGCTGGCTCCCCGCCGTCGAGACCCTGGGCTCGGTCACCGTGCTCGCCTCCGACAAGACCGGGACCCTCACCGAGGGCCAGATGGTCGTGCAGCACCTCTGGACGCCGGCCGGTTCCTGGGAGGTGACCGGCCACGGTTACGGCACCGCCGGCGAGGTGGTCGGCCCCGACGAGCGGGACTCGCTGACGCCACTGCTGGGCGACGCCGTGCTGTGCAACGACGCGCGGCTCTCGGCGCCCACGGACGACACCTGGGGCATCGTCGGCGACCCCATGGAGGCCGCGCTGCTGATCGCTGCCGCCAAGTACGACGGCGGGCTGGCCGGGGACGTCGACGACTGGGAGCGGGTCGAGGAGGTCCCCTTCGACGCGACCCTCCAACGGATGACGACGCTCCACCGCCGCGGCGACACCTGGCTCACGATCTGCAAGGGCGCTCCGGAGGTCCTGCTCGACCTCCTTGCGGACCAGCAGACCGCCGAGCGCGCCCGCGAGGCCACGCGGCTCATGGCCGAGCAGGGCTTCCGGGTGCTCGCGATCGCGGACTCCCGCAGCGACACCAGGCCCGCCACCGACGAGCTCGACGGGCTCGACGGGGGACTGGTCCTGCGCGGGCTGGCCGCCATCTCCGACCCGCCGCGCGCCGACGCCGCCCACGTCGTCGAGGCCTGCGCCGCCGCCGGGATCCACACGATCCTGATCACCGGCGACCACCCGGCCACGGCCCGGGCGATCGCCTCCCAGCTCGGGATCGGGGTCGACCTCGAGGTCGCCGACGGCGACATGGTGCGGCGCGGCGAGCACGTGTCGCGGGTGGACCGGATCGGTGTCTACGCGCGCACCCAGCCCGAGCAGAAGGTCGACATCGTCACCGCCTGGCAGGAGCGCGGCGACGTCGTGGCGATGACCGGCGACGGCGTCAACGACGCCCCGGCGCTGCGTCGTGCCGACATCGGCATCGCGATGGGCGACCGCGGCACCGAGGTGGCGCGCCAGGCCGCCGCCCTGGTGCTGGCCGACGACAACCTGCGCACCGTGGTCACAGCCGTGGGGGAGGGGCGCCGGATCTACACCAACATCCGGATGTTCCTGCGCTACGGGCTGGCCGGCGGCCTCGCCGAGGTGCTCGTCATCCTGCTCGGCCCCTTCCTCGGCCTGGCCGTGCCGCTGGCCCCGGGCCAGATCCTGTGGATCAACATGCTCACCCACGGCGTACCCGGCGTGGCCTTCGGTGGAGAGCCGATGGACCCCGCCGTGATGCACCGCCTTTCGCCGCCGCCGCAGAAGTCGGTGCTCGGCCAGGGTCTCTTCGGCCAGATCCTGGTGGCCGGTGCGCTGATCACCATCGTGTCGCTGACGGCCGGGCTGCTGGCACCCGATGGCCGGCTGCAGACCTGGGTCTTCCTCACCCTCGGGCTGGCCCAGCTGGGGGTGGGGCTGGCGATCCGCACCCCGCGCGACGGCCTGGCCTGGCGCTCGCGCGGGCTGGAGGCCGCGATCGCCATCGCGGCCGGACTGCAGGTGCTCGCGGTGACCTGGTCGCCGCTGCGCGACCTGCTCGGCACACACACCGTGTCGTTGCCCGACGCGGCTACCCTGCTAGCGCTGAGCGCGGTGCCGGGTGTGGTGCTGGTCGTCCAGCGTCGTCTGCTCCGCCACACAGGAGGAACGTCATCGTGACCGCTGTCGACAGCCAGGTCGATCCGGACCTCGAAGCGCTCGGGCGGCTGTCCGACGCGGACCTCGCGGCCGTGGACGCCTGGTGGCGGGCCAACAACTACCTCACGGTCGGCCAGATCTACCTGCAGGCCAACCCGCTGCTGCGCGAGCCACTGCTCCCCGAGCACATCAAGCCGCGGCTGCTCGGCCACTGGGGCACCAGCCCCGGTCTCTCCCTGCTCTACGCCCACGCGTCGCGGCTGATCCGGCTGACCGGCCAGCAGATGATCTACCTCGCCGGGCCCGGCCACGGCGGTCCCGCGCTGGTGGCCGCCGGCTATCTCGAGGGCACCTACAGCGAGATCTACCCCAAGGTGAGCCTCGACGAGCCCGGCGTGGGCCGGCTCTTCCGGCAGTTCAGCGCCCCGGGCGGCATCCCCAGCCACGTGTCGGTCACGACGCCCGGCTCGATTCACGAGGGCGGTGAGCTGGGCTACGTCCTGGTCCACGCCTTCGGCGCGGTCATGGACAACCCCGACCTGGTAGCACTCGCGGTCGTCGGCGACGGCGAGGCCGAGACCGGCCCGCTCGAGGGCTCC
>JBAZRQ010000364.1:0-3604 GCA_041662925.1 Nocardioides sp.
ATGTCCGTCCGGTGTTGGGCGCCGTCGAAGCGCACCAGCGCGACCCCGTCGTACGCCGCGGCGCGGGCGGCGGCGACGGACTCGCCGGTGGCGATCACGGCGAGCACCCGCCCGCCGGCCGTGACGAGATCGTCCCCGTCCAGGGCAGTGCCCGCCTGGATCACGTGGACCCCGTCGATGGCCTCGGCGGCGTCGATGCCGGTGATCACGTCGCCGCTGGAGGAGCTCTCGGGGTAGCCGGCGCTCGCCATCACGACGGCAACGGCGGCGCCGGACTTCCAGACCGGTAACGGGACGTCGGCCAGGGTGCCGGTGGCGGCGCCGTACAGCAGCGGCGAGAGAGGAGAGTCGAGCAGCGCCAGCAACGGCTGGGTCTCGGGGTCGCCGAAGCGGGCGTTGAACTCGACCACGCGCATCCCCTTCGAGGTCATCGCGAGCCCGGCGTAGAGCAGGCCCGCGAACGGCGTGCCGCGCCGCGCCATCTCGTCCACCGTCGGCTGCAGCACGGTCGCGAGCACCTCGGCCACCAGGTCGGCCGGGGCCCACGGCAGCGGCGTGTAGGCGCCCATGCCACCGGTGTTGGGCCCGAGGTCGCCGTCGTAGATCCGCTTGAAGTCCTGGGCCGGCTGCAGCGGGTAGACCGTGACACCGTCGGTGATCGCGAAGAGGGACACCTCGGGGCCGTCGAGGTACTCCTCGATCACGACCCGCTCGCACGACGTCGCATGGGCGAGGGCGAGGGCATGGTCGTCGGTGACCACGACACCCTTTCCGGCCGCGAGACCGTCGTCCTTGACGACGTAGGGCGGGCCGAACTCGGTGAGCGCGCGCTCGGCCTCCTCCTCGTCGACGCAGACGAACGAGCGTGCCGTGGGCACGCCCGCCGCGGCCATGACCTCCTTGGCGAACGCCTTGGAGCCCTCGAGGTGTGCGGCCGCCCCGGACGGGCCGAAGACCGCGATCCCGCGGGCGGTCACCGCGTCGGCGACACCGGCCACCAGGGGCGCCTCCGGGCCGACCACGACGAGGTCGACACCGAGCCGCACGGCCAGGTCGGCGACCTGCCCGCCGTGCATCGGGTCGACGTCGTGGAGCGTGGCCACGGTGGCGATCCCGGGGTTGCCGGGGGCCGCATGGACCTCGGTGACTGCGGGGTCGAGGGCGAGAGCCCGGGCCAGCGCGTGCTCGCGGCCACCGGTGCCGATCACGAGAGTCTTCACGGGCCGTCAGCCTAGTGCGCATGCTTAGGATTGCCCGCGCCACTCCTCGGGAAAGAAGACTCCATGCCCCAGTTCCCCCGCGTCGGTGACGTCTTCGGCCGTTACCGCATCGACGCGCAGATCGGGCAGGGCGGCATGGGCGTGGTGTTCTCGGCGACCGACACCGCCTTCGACCGCCGGGTGGCGCTCAAGGTGGTGTCGGCGGCGCTCGGCGGCTCGGCGGAGTTCCTGGCCCGCTTCGAGCGCGAGGCGGCGCTGCTGGCGCGGCTCAACTCCCCTCACGTGATCGCGATCTTCGACTACGGCGAGCAGGACGGCTGCCCCTACCTGGCCACCCAGTACGTCGGGGGCGGCGACCTCGGCGCGCTGATCGCGGCCCGCGGCCCGATGCCACCCAAGCTCGCCGTCGAGGTGTGCGCCCAGGTGGCCGATGCCCTCGCCGACGCCCACCGCGCCGGCGTCGTCCACCGCGACGTCAAGCCGACCAACGTGCTGCTGCGCGACGCGGACACGCTCGACCTGCACGCCTACCTCTGCGACTTCGGGATCGCCCGCACCGACGGCGAGGGCCTGACCGCGCCGGGCTCGGTCTCGGGCACGTGGAGCTACCTCGCCCCCGAGTGCGGCACCGGCGCGCCCGGCACCGTCTCCTCCGACCTCTACGCGCTGGGCTGCCTGCTGTGGGCGGCGCTCACCGGCCAGGCGCCCTTCCGGGGCACGGACGTCGAGATCGCGATCGCCCACCAGCGGGCACCGGTGCCGCAGCTCGCCGGCGACGACCCGTTCACCCGCCACGTCAACGCGATCCTGGCCAACACCCTCGCCAAGGACCCGCGCGCCCGCTACGCCGACGCGGACGCCGTACGTGCCGACCTCCTCGCCGCGGCCGCAGTCCCGAGCACGGGCGTCCGACCGCCGCAGGCAGCCGCGTCCGCCCGCCCCGCTGTCCCGCCGCCCACCACAGGCCAACCCAACGCAGTGCCGCGCACGGCGCCGCCGCGCCGACGGCGTACGGCGCTGGTGGTGTCCCTCACCTGCCTCGCGGTGCTGGCCGTCGCGGGCGGCATCGTCGCGGCCACCGTCGCCGGCGACGACCCCTCCAGCTCCGCGGCGCCGGGCGGCGACCCGACCACCCCCAGCGCCTCGGGCGGAACGTCCGGAAGCCCGACCCCCGAGCCCCCCGAGCCCCCCGAGGTCGTCGGACCGGTCACCGGCGACGTCGACGGTGACGGCTTCGGCGACCTCGCCGTGCGTGAGTACATCGAGCCGAAGGGCAAGCACCAGCTGCTGACGTGGAGCTCCTCCGGCACCGCATTCGGGGACCCGGCGACCCGTCCCGACCGGACCGACGGTGACAAGGACTCCCGCCAGCGCGTCCTCGCGGACCTCGACGGCGACGACCTGCTCGACACGGTCGTGCTGGACACGCCGCACATCACCGGCGACGTCCGGCTCGTGGCCGAGCTCAGCACCGGGGCGTCACTCGACAAGCGCCTGCCACGCCCCACTGGCGGGCGCTACGTCACGACGTTCGGCGGGGACGCCGACGGTGACGGCCTGGACGACCTGGTGGTCCTGGCTTGGGACAAGCGCGTGATGCGGGTGTGGGTCGCCCGGTCGACGGGCTCGGGCCTCGAGCGTCTGCGACCGGCTCTGGACCTGGACACCGGCTACCAGGAGTCCCAGGTCGAGGTCGGGGACTTCGACGGCGACGGCCGGGTGGACATCGCCGTCCTCACGACCCCGGAAGACCAGAGCCAGACCGGTACTTCCTACACCTCCACCCTCGACCTCTACCTCGCGCAGGCCGGCGGCCGCTTCGTCTCCGACGAGCACCCGCGCTCGTTCCCGACCACGATCGGCAACTTCTTCCTCTCCGGCGACTTCGACGGCGACGAGGACAGCGAGCTCGCCCTCGTCGAGAGCCGGACCGGCTTCATGCAGCTCAACGTCCTCGACTACGACCCCTCCGGGGGCGACTCGGGGATCACCCGGCCGAAGGCGTGGGGTCTGGTCCAGGAGCGCCGCGGCTCGTTCTTCGACTCGACCGTGGTCACCGGCGACTACGACGGCGACGGGCTCGACGACCTGCTCTGCATCGGGCCGTCGGCCACGCCGAAGGTCGCCGAGATCCGGGTGGCCGCGTCGACCGGCTCGAGGTTCGCCAACGCCACCCCCTGGGCCACGTGGCGCTATGACCTGGTCGACTCCTACGGCACGCACGTCGTCGGCGAGACCTTCCCGTGAGCCGCCAACCATGAGCCGCCAACCATGAGCCGCCAGCCGCAGCCCGGCGACCTGGTCGGGCACTACCGGATCGACGGCGTGCTCGGCGTGGGCGGCATGGGCATGGTCTTCTCCGCCACCGACCTGCGGCTCAACCG
>JBAZRQ010000365.1:0-3601 GCA_041662925.1 Nocardioides sp.
TCACCTCGGGTCGCTCCGACCTCGAGTCTGTCGCCTCGTCGGCACCGGCCTCCGTCGACGCCGGTGAGATGACCGCGATGCTGCTCGGCATGCTGGCCGCCGTCGTCGACAACGCCGCGTCCGTCTCGGAGGGCCTCTCAGCCGTGCACGACCAGGTTGGCGTCGCCGAGGCCGAGTTCTGGGAGACGGACGCCGTGGAGGCGGCGCGCTACCTGCCGGGGGGCCTGCGGTGAGCATCGAGACCGAGATCAAGGGCTCGCCCCCGTCGATCACCAAGCTGGCCACCTGGATCAGTGACGAGCTGGCCCCTGGGGTGGAGGGCGCCGCCGACTCGATGGTCGCCTCCCGGCGCTCCGCGGACGGCGAGTGGCTCGGCGGGACCGGCACCGCCTTCGTCGCCGCGATGGGGCGCGGCGCGGCCCTGGTCGACGACGGCCACACGATGACCAAGGGCGTCGGGACCACGATCAGCGACTACGCCTCGACGCTGACCAGTCTCCAGTCCCGGATGGCCGGGATCCGTGACGACGCCCGCGGGTCCGGGCTGACCGTGTCCGGCTACCTGATCGAGGACCCGGGCACCGGCCCCGCCAACCCCGGCTCGCCGCCCGAGGCGGCCTCGCAGGGGGCCGTGGACTCCTACAACGCCGACGTGGCGGACTACAACGCGCACCAGGACAAGATCGGCGACTACATCCGGCTGGCCGCCCGGGCGCAGGAGGTCTGGGACGACCTCGAGCGCGCCTGGGAGCGGGTGTCGGCGAAGGAGCGGGCGCTGGACGGCCCCGGCTGGACCTTTCTCCTCTCCGACATGTCCGGAGGCTTCGCAGGCGCGGCCCTGACCTACAACGCGAGCGCGCTGCGGGCCACGGCCCAAGGCTTCCAGGCCAACGCCCAGCAGCACCTCGCGCGGCTGCGGAACATGGACACCTTCCCTTCGCGCTACGCCCAGCAGTACTACGACGACCTGGCGCACTACGACGAGGTCGTGCGCAACACCGGCGACGACGTGTCCCGCGCGGCCCGCCTGGCGCGGATCGGGAAGGCGCTGCCGCTGGCGGTCGGCGGGGCGCTGACCGGCGTCGGGATCTGGTACGACATGGAGCACAACGACGAGAGCGCCACCCAGGCGACGGCGTCGAACGTCGGCGGCTTCGCCGCTTCGGTCGCCACGGGCGCCGCGGTGGGCACCGTGATCGGTGGCCCGGTCGGCACCGTGGCCGGGGTCATCGTCGGCGCCGGTGTCGGTGTCTTCACCTCGGGGATGATCGACGGTCTCTTCGAGTACGACGGTGACATCAGTGATGCGGCCCAGGCCGGGCTCGATACCCTCGCCGACACCGGCGAGGCCCTTCTTGACGGCGCCAGCGATGTCGGCGGCGCCGTTGTCGACGGCATCGGCGGACTCTTTGACTGACCGGACTCGAGGTTCCATGACCCCGCTCCCGACCGCCCCCGACCCGCGCCCGGTGTGGCTGCGCGCGCTCGTCCTCGTCGGGGCCGCCCTGCTCCTGGTGATCGGCCTCCCGATGATCGGGCTCGGCGTCGCGATCATCGAGGAGCCCCAGGGGCCGTTCGCCCTCTGCTTCGGGCTGCTGCTGCTGGCGCTCGGGGTCGGCAGCGCAGCCCGCGAGGTGGCCGAGCGCGCCGTGCGTCGCCACCCTCCGGCGCCGCGGCTGGACCGGCTCGAGACCGGCGACGCGGCCCTGTTCCTGCCCCGCGCCCCGCAGCCGTCGGTGATCTCGGCCGGGAGCCTGGTGGCGGTGGCGGTGGTCGCCGCGCTGGGTGCGGTCTTCGCCTTCGCGGCCGGCCGCGGTGTGTTCGGCGTCGTGCTGCTGGTCGTGGCCACGGTGTGCCTGCTGGTAGCGCAGCCGCACCGAGCCGGTGAGGCGGCCGGCGGACTCTGGTTCACGCCGCGCCGGATCGTCCACGTCCACGACGGGGTGTGCTGGGAGCTGCCCTGGGAGGACGTGCACGGCGCCGTCCCGTCCGAGCCGATGCCGGTGCTGGTGCACCACGGCCGGACGCCCGAGGTGCGCCGCTCCTGGGTTGCCGGGCGCCACCGCGGCCGCGCCGTCATCGACGGGGTCCCGGTCGTGGAGTCCCGCTACCTCGCCGGCGGCGCAGTGCTGGCGTCGTACATCATCGAGAAGGCCCTGGCCGACCCGTCCTTCCGCGCCGCCCTCGGCACCCCGGAGAGCCTCCCCCCGGGAAGCTCGCTGGTCGGGTAGCCACCCGTGTGGTGAGGTGGACGCATGGCACGCACGATCGCAACGAACACTGACGTCGACCTCGAGGGGCTGCTGGAATTCGTCCGGCCGCGCCACAAGATGGTGCTGATCACGACCCGCAAGGACCAGCACCCGCAGTCGTCGCCGGTCGCCGGCGGCGTGGACGACGAGGGACGGATCGTGATCTCGACCTACCCCGAGCGGGCCAAGACCGCCAACGCCCGCCGGCAGGGCGAGGCCACCGTGCTGGTGCTCTCCGACGACTTCAACGGCGCCTGGGTGCAGCTCGAGGGCCCCTGCGAGGTGATCGACCCGCCCGACTCCGTCGAGCCGCTGGTCGACTACTACCGCAGCATCGCGGGGGAGCACCCCGACTGGGACGAGTACCGCCAGGCCATGCGCGACCAGGGCAAGTCCCTGCTCCGGATCACCCCCGCGCGCTGGTCGCCGGTCGCGACCGGCGGCTTCCCGCCGAGGCTCGCGGACTGACGTGAGACGCGGCGTCGCGGCGGTCGCGCTCCCACTGGTCCTGCTGGTGGGCTGCAGCGACGCGGCCGGCTCCGGCGCACCCGAGGCGACCTCGCAGGCGTCTTCGCCCACTGGTGCCGGTCCGTCCCCGTCGGCGCCCGTCCTGCCGTCCCCGACCGAGCGCGACGACCTCGCGGACCTGGCCGAGCAGGCCGCCTCGGAGGCCGCCCAGCGACCCGGCCCGAGGATCCCGCCCGCCGAGGCGCCCGTGCTCGGCGCCGACGTCAGCTGGCCGCAGTGCCCGCGCGGCCTGGGCATCCCGGAGAAGCGCACGCTGGGCGCCCCGATGCCGATCCCGGAGGCGCGGTTCGTGGTGATCGGGCTGACCAACGGCCCCGGCTTCTACCCCAACCCCTGCCTGGCCGAGCAGGTCGCCTGGGTCCGCGACCGTCGGTTGATGGCGTCGGCGTACGCCGTGGCGAGCTATCCCGACGACGCGACCCTGGCGCAGCACGGCGGCACCGGTCCGTACGACGGCAGCAGTCGCCTGGGCGCGCTGCAGAACACCGGCTACCAGCAGGCGCTGTTCAACGTGGGATCGATGCGCCGCGCCGGACTCGAGACGCCGATCGTGTGGATCGACGTCGAGCCGGTTCCGGACTTCGAGTGGAGCGGTGACCTGACGGCCAACGCGGCGGTGGTCGATGGGGTGGCCCGCGGCTACGTGGACGCTGGCTACACGATCGGCGTCTACTCGACGCCCGCCCTCTGGGCGGGCGTCGTCGGCGGCTTCGAGCTGGGCGTGCCCGAGTGGAGGGCCGCCGGGCAGACCTCGCGCGCCGAGGCCGAGTCGCGCTGCGGCGCCGACTGGGTGATCCAGGGCGGGAACGGGGTGCTCGGCC
>JBAZRQ010000366.1:0-3599 GCA_041662925.1 Nocardioides sp.
GTTCGTGCTCGCGGTGGGCGTCTCGCGGGTGATGAGCGGCGCCACCGACGCCGGCGACGTCGTCACCGTCGCCTACCTGCTCACCATCGTCTCCTTCCCGATCCGCTCCATCGGCTGGCTGCTCGGCGAGTTCCCGCGCAGCGTCGTCGGCTACCGCCGGGTGAGTGCCGTCCTCGCCGCCACCGGCGACATGCCGTACGGCGCACAGCGCGCGGTCCGTGGTGCCGACGGAGCGCGGCTCGACGTCGAGTCCCTCGGCTACCGCTACGACCCCGAGCAGCCGCTGCTCGAGGAGCTCAGCTTCTCGGTCGAGCCCGGTCGCACGGTCGCGCTGGTGGGTGCGACCGCGTCCGGCAAGAGCACGCTCACCACGCTGCTCACCCGGCTGGTCGACCCCGACCGCGGCCGCGTCGCCGTCGACGGCGTCGACCTGCGCGAGCTGGCGGCCGGCGAGCTGGCCTCGACGGTCTCGATCGTCCCCCAGACGGCGTTCCTCTTCGACGACACCGTGCGCGGCAACATCACGCTGGGCGCCGACGTCAGCGACGCCGACGTGTGGGCCGCACTGCGCACCGCCCAGGCCGACGGGTTCGTCGCCGCGCTGCCGTCCGGGCTCGACACCCAGCTGGGGGAGCGCGGCACGTCGCTCTCCGGCGGCCAGCGGCAACGGATCTCCCTGGCCCGCGCACTCGTGCGCCGCCCGCGCCTGCTGATCCTCGACGACGCCACGTCGGCGGTCGACCCGGAGGTCGAGGCCCGCATCCTCGCCGGGCTGCGCCAGCAGGGCGCCGGCTCCACGCTGGTCGTCGTGGCCTACCGCAAGGCCACGATCGGGCTCGCCGACGAGGTGCTGCACCTCGAGGGCGGGCGGATCGTCGACCGCGGCACCCACGCCGAGCTGCTCGCGCGCAGCCCGTCGTACGCCCGGCTCGTCAACGCCTACGAGCAGGAGGAGGTGACGACATGAGCACCACCATGGACTCCGGCGAGGAGATCGGCGCGCTCGACACGATCCGTCGCGGCGTGCACTTCTCTCCCGAGCTGAAGGAGGGCATCTGGGGCACCCTCGCGCTCGCGGTCGTCGCCTCCGTCGGCCAGGTGATCGTGCCGATCGCCGTCCAGCAGACCCTCGACCGCGGCCTCGCCCGCGCCGGCGGACCGGACCTGTCGTTCACCGTCTGGATGGGCGTCGTCGCGGCGGCCGGGCTGCTGCTCACCAGCTGGGCCTCCTACGCCATGACCGCCCGCCTCTTCTCGACCTCCGAGCGTGGTCTGGCCACCCTGCGGATCAAGGCCTTCCGCCACGTCCACGACCTGCCCCTGCTCACCCAGAACACCGAGCGCCGCGGTGCCCTGGTCTCCCGGGTCACCAGCGACGTCGACCAGGTCAGCCAGTTCCTCGTCTTCGGCGGCCTGCTGTTCGTCGTCAGCGTGGGCCAGGTGCTGATCGCCACGATCGTGATGCTGGTCTACAGCTGGCAGCTCGCCCTGGTCGTGTGGGTCTGCTTCGCGCCGCTGTTCGGTTCGCTGCGGTTCTTCCAGCGCAAGCTCTCCGAGGCCTACGGCACCGTACGCCGCCAGGTCGGCATCATGCTGTCCGCGATCTCCGAGCCGGTCGTCGGCGCGGCCGTCGTCCGCTCCTACGCCGTCGAGGCCCGCACCCAGGCCCGCATCGACGAGGCCATCGCGACCCACCAGAGCGCCAGCACCCGCGCCCAGGGCCTGACCGCGTTCTCGTTCTCGCTCGGAGGCGTCTCCGCCGGCCTGGCCAACGCCGGCGTGCTCATCGTCGGCATCTGGCTCGGCTTCGCCGGCGACATCTCCGCCGGCGAGGTGCTCGCCTTCGCGTTCCTGGTCACCCTGTTCGTGGGGCCGGTGCAGATGGGCACCCAGATCCTCACCGACGCCCAGAACGCCATCGCCGGCTGGCGCCGGGTGATCGGCATCCTCGAGACCCCGGCCGACCTCGTCGACCCCGGACCCGACGGCCAGGTGCTGCCGCGCGGCCCCATCGACGTGCGCTTCGACGACGTCGAGTTCGCCTACCCCGGCGGCCCTCCGGTCCTGCGCGACATCACCCTCGACATCGACGCCGGCCGACGGGTGGCGATCGTGGGGGAGACCGGGTCGGGCAAGTCCACGTTCGCCAAGCTGTTGACCCGCCTGATGGACCCCTCGCGCGGCGCGGTCCTGCTCGACGGCGTCGACGTACGCGAGATCGGGGAGGCCTCGCTGCGCCGCAGCGTCGTCCTGGTGCCCCAGGAGGGCTTCCTGTTCGACGACACCCTGCGGGCCAACGTCCGCTACGGCAAGCTCGACGCCACCGACGCCGACATCCTCGCCAGCGCCGAGGAGCTCGGACTCACCGACTGGGTGACCGGCCTGCCGCGCGGCCTCGACACGTCGGTCGGCCAGCGCGGTGAGTCGCTGTCGGCGGGGGAGCGCCAGCTGGTCGCCCTGCTGCGCGCCCACCTGGCCGACCCCGACCTGCTGGTGCTCGACGAGGCCACCAGCGCCGTCGACCCCCAGCTCGAGATGCGCATCGGGCGGGCGCTCGAGCGCCTGATGAGCGGCCGTACGTCGGTCACCATCGCCCACCGCCTCTCCACCGCCGAGGCCGCCGACGAGGTGGTGGTCGTCGACCAGGGCCGGATCGTGCAGCGCGGCCACCACAGCGCGCTCGTGGCCGAGGCCGGCAGCGTCTACGCCGGGCTCCACGCATCGTGGGTCTCCCAGCACGGGTCCGCGTAGCTCCTCCTGCCGCGGGACGTCATCCGTTCCGAGCCCTCGGGGAGTCGCAGGTCGTATGACGTTGTCCGGCACCTGCGAGGGATACTGGTCCCATGTCTCTCGACCCCGCCATCGCCGACCGGCTCAAGCGCAACGCCGAGGGGCTGGTGCCGGCCGTGGTCCAGCAGTACGACACCCACGAGGTGCTGATGCTCGGGTGGATGGACGACGAGGCGCTGCAGCGCACCCTCACCACCGGCCGCGCGACCTACTGGAGCCGTTCGCGGCGTGAGTACTGGGTCAAGGGCGACACCTCCGGCCACGTCCAGTGGGTCAAGGAGGTCCGCCTCGACTGCGACGGCGACACCTTGCTGGTCAAGGTCGACCAGGAGGGCGCGGCCTGCCACACGGGCGACCACACCTGCTTCGACGCCGACCTGCTCCCCGGACCCACGAGTGTCTGACGGTCGAGAGTCCAGGGGCAGCTTCGGGCCGGTCGTCCTCCTCGGGCTCGCGTCGGGCGTGGGGGCCGCGGTCGGCGGCAACCAGACCTGGGTGGTCGCCGACGCCGGCTCGGAGGGCGCCGGTAGCGCCTTCGTCGCCACCGCGACGGGCGCCAGCGTCCCGCTCGCCACCGCCCTGGCGCTGGTGGTCCTGGCCAGCTGGGGTGTCGTCCTCGTCTCCCGCGGTCGGGTACGCCGAGTGGTCGCCGTACTCGGCGCGGTCGCCGCGCTCGGCACCCTGGTGACCCACGTGACCGGGTTCTTCTCCGCGGCCGAGTCCCTGCGTGACGACTTCGCGCGGGCGGGCTTCGACAACATCGACGTCGACCACACCCGCTGGTTCTGGGTCGGACTGGCCTGCGCCCT
>JBAZRQ010000367.1:0-3585 GCA_041662925.1 Nocardioides sp.
GACGGCCGCTACGAGCTCGCCGTTCCGGTGCCCGGACGCAGCCTGAAGATCGCGGTCACCCTGCACAGCGATGACGGGCACAGCGATGACGGGCACAGCGACGACGGGCCCAACAACGAAGGGGCGGTGTTCTCCGCCTCGCTGACCGGCCGCCGTACCGACCACGGCTCTGCACAAAGGGCCTGGCGCGCCGCACCGGCCGCCCTGCGCGGCAGCGCCCTGATCCGGGTGCACGGGATCTGGCTCTGGCTGCGCCGGCTGCCGATCCGCCCACGACCACACCACCACCAGGAAGGGGTCTCGCGATGACCATCGCCCCCACCCGCCAGTCCGTCAACCACTGGCCCGGTCTCGATGTCATCCCGTCCGGCCCCCGCGCCGCCGTCTCCGCCCGCGTCGCGCGCCGCCTGTTCGAGGCCGCGGTCAGCCGGCTCGACGTCACCGTCGTCGTCGGCAACGAGACCTACGGCCTGGGCGGTCCCGTCGCGGTCATCCACCGGCCCGAGGAGTTCTTCGCCCGGATCGGCCGGCACCAGCTGATCGGGTTCGGCGAGGCCTACCTCACCGGCGCCTGGGACGCCGAAGACCTGGGTGGGTTCCTCACCGTGCTCGCGGCCGAGGTGTCCGACCTGGTCCCGCAGTCCCTGCAGAAGCTGCGCGCCATGGTCGTGGCCCGGCCGCCGCGCTTCCACCGCAACACCGAGGACAACACCCGCGACAACATCGCGCACCACTACGACCTGTCCAACGACCTGTTCGAGGAGTTCCTCGACCCGACGCTGAGCTACTCCTCGGCGCTCTTCCCCTCCGACGTCGTCGACCGGGGCGACCACCAGGTCAACCACTGGGTCGCCACCGCGCCGTACGTCGTCCCCGCGGCCGCCGACCTGGCCGACGCGCAGGCGACCAAGATCGAGCGGCTGCTCGACGAGGCCGGCGTCGGCGAGGGCACCCGCGTCCTCGAGATCGGCTCCGGCTGGGGCGAGCTCGCGATCCGGGCCGCCCGCCGCGGCGCGACGGTCCGCACGATCACGCTGTCGACCGAGCAGAAGGCGTTGGCCGACCAGCGGATCGCCGCGGCCCGGCTCTCCGACCGGGTGTCGGTCGACCTGTGCGACTACCGCGCGGTGACCGGCACCTACGACGCCGTGGTGTCCGTCGAGATGATCGAGGCGGTCGGCTGGGAGTACTGGCAGACCTACTTCGAGACCCTCGACCGGGTCCTGGCGCCCGGCGGCCGGGTCGCGATCCAGGCGATCACGATGCCGCACGACCGGATGCTCGCGACCAAGCGCACCTACACGTGGATCAACAAGTACATCTTCCCCGGCGGGTTCCTGCCGTCGGTCGAGGTGATCGACCAGATCACCCGTGACCACACGGGTCTGCGGCTCACCGGGCGGCTGTCGATGGGCGCCCACTACGCCGAGACGCTGCGGCTGTGGGACGAGGCCTTCCTGGCCGCGTCGCGCCGGGTGCTCGACCTCGGCTTCGACGAGCGCTTCCTGCGGATGTGGCACTTCTATCTGGAGTACTCCCGCGGCGGCTTCGCGTCGGGCTACCTCGACGTCAACCAGCTCACGTTCACCCGGCCGCTGCCTGAGGTGCGCGGCGCTTGAGCGACGTCCTGGTCGTCTCGGCGGTCGCCCTGGCGGCGACCGTCCTGCTGATGGGCATGACCGCGCTGGCGGCGTACCGGCTCGGCCGCGTGGCGGTCGTCGACGTCGCGTGGGGGCTGGGCTTCGTCCTGGTCGCAGCCACCTCCGCGGTGGTCGCGACCCTGATGGATGGCGGCCTGACGGATGGGGCCGCGGCCCGGCGGTGGTTGGTGCTGGCGTTGGTCGGGCTCTGGGGCCTCCGACTCGCCTGGCACATCCGCCGCCGGGCCGTCGGGCACGGCGAGGACCCGCGCTACGAGGAGCTCCTCGGCGGGTCGCTGCGCCAGGCCGGGATGGGCGTGGCGGTGCGCAAGGTGTTCGTGGTCCAGGCACTGGCGCTGTGGTTCGTCTCGTGGCCGGTGCAGGTGGGCGCGGTCTCCACGGTGTGGTCCTGGCCGGTCGTGGCCGCGGGCGTGGCGCTGTGGGCGCTCGGCCTGGTCTTCGAGACCGTGGGCGACGCCCAGCTGGCGGCATACCGGGCCGACCCCGACCGCGGGCCGGTGCTGGACCGCGGCCTGTGGCGCTTCACGCGCCACCCCAACTACTTCGGCGACGCCTGCGTGTGGTGGGGCATCTGGCTGGTGGCCGGGCTCGGCTCCGGCTGGCTGCCGGGGCTGCTGACCGTGCTCGCTCCCGTGGCGATGACCTACTTCCTGGTCTTCGCGACCGGCGCCCGGCTGCTCGAGCGCACGATGATGCAACGCCCCGGCTACCCGGCGTACGCCGCCCGCACCTCGATGTTCGTCCCGCGGCCGCCGCGCACCGCCGGGACGTCCTGAGCCTGGGTCAGGAGGGCTGGTCCGGCTCCTGCTGCTCGCGCCGCCGCTTCTCCTGCTCGTAGCGTCGGCGCTGCTCCTCCGCCCGGGCGCGGACGTCGCGCAGGAACGCCTCGTCCTTCGCGGGGTCGGCGGCCGCGGCCCGCCCCGGCCGTTCGTACTCCGGGAACGTCGTCGCCGGCCCCGTCGCCGCGCGCGTCTGCGGTCGGCCGGCGACCAGCCAGGCGATCGAGCCCACCAGCGGGAAGAACAGCACCAGCAGCAACCAGGCCACCTTGGGCAGGTTGCGCACACCCCCCTCCGGCGTCCCGATGACGCTGACGAGGCAGTAGACCCACAGGGCGAAGGTGACCACACCACCGAGCAGCTCGAGCTTGATCATGCGCCGAGTCTGGACCACCGGTCGGGCTCGCGCCACCGATTGCCGCGGTCCGTCGCCGCGGCAATCGGCCGACGCCGACCTGCCGGTCCTGGGTCAGTGCATGTACAGCCGCGCGGTCCAGTGCGAGATGTGGCCGTTGGGGTCGCGCCACTGGCCCTCGACCGTGACGTCGTCGGTCCACATCCCCTTGGTGCACCTGCCGTTGCTGCAGGTCTCGTGCCACGCGTGGCCGGAGACATGCGCGCCGCCGAACGACGTGGTGTTGACCATGAAGTGGCTCATCTGGTTGCCGTGGAACGAGAAGCGGATCGTGCGGCCGTACATGTCGTGGCCCAGGTAGGAGCCCTCGAACGGGAGCACGGCGTGCATCGTCGGCGAGCTCGTCGCGGCTCCCATCGACGGCGCCTGGGCAGGCGCCTGGCTGGCCTGGGCCTGCCAGGTGCCGAGCCCGACGCCGAGCGCCAGGACGGCCGCGGTGACGCCGACCTTGTTGGCGATGCCGCTCACGCGGCTCGGGCGGCCCTGGTCGGGTGTGGTGTGGTGCGTGGTTGTCTGCATGAAGTCGTTCCCCCTGGTGATGAAGTCGGTGTCAGTGCGCGAACAGCGCTGCGGTGAAGTGCGACTCGCCGCCGCTGGTGTTGTTCCAGATCCCTTCGACGGTGACGTCGTCGGTCCATTGACCCCGGATGCACAGGCTGCCGTGGCAGGTGTGGTGGAACTGATGGCCGCTGACCGTGGCCACCGGGTACCCGGTGGTGTGGTTGACGCG
>JBAZRQ010000368.1:0-3583 GCA_041662925.1 Nocardioides sp.
CGCGGCCGCGGACGCACCGGCGGCGCCGACCGCGCCGACCGCAGTGGAGAACGCCAGTCCGGCGCCCCCGACCTTCAGCAGGGTACGGCGGCCGGCGCGGATCTCGGCCAGTCCCGCGGCGAAGGGCGACTCACCCGTGGCCGCCCCGGAGGACGGCAGCGACTCGCACATCAGCCCACCGGCCGATCGACGGACTGGACCTTGCCGGTGCCCGAGAGCGTGCGCCACGAGGCGGTGTGGCTCACCGTGGTCGTCTTGTCGGCCCGGTCGCCGATGATGAACCAGTCCATCTGGGCCCGCTTGGCGGTGATGTCGAGCACGGAGAAGCCGTGGTCGTCGAAGTTGAGGTACTTGATGTGGCGGTTGTTGGCCTGGATCACCGCCTCGACGGCGAGGCTGGTCGTGCGCGGCGGAGTGCCGGTGATGTCCTTGAGGTTGTTGGACGTCACCGAGCTGCACACGAACTCCACGCCGGCGGAGTCGCCCTGGAGCGGATAGGTCGCCACGTCGTAGGGCAGCTCGCAGGCCCAGCCGGAGTGGATGTCGCCGGTGACGAACAGCGCGTCCTTGATCTGGTGGTTGCGGATGTAGGAGAGCACCTCGCGCCGGTCGTCGGTGTAGCCGTCCCACTGGTCGACGTTGTAGGGCAGGCCGTCCATGGGCAGCAGCCCGGTGACGTCGTTGATCGGGCCGAGGATCTCCTGCGGCACCTGGGCGAACGTCACCGGCGAGATCATCACCGGGTTGCCGATGATCTTCCACTGCACCCGTTTGCGGCTCAGGGACCGCTTCAGCCAGAGCATCTGCTGGCGGCCGGTGAGGGTGCGGTCGGGGTTGCTGACCCCGGCCTCCGTAGCCGGCACCGGCGTCGGCGCCGCGGTGGTGACCTGCTCGTCGCGGTAGGTGCGTAGGTCGAGCATGCTGATCTCGGCGAGCCGGCCGAACGTCAGCCGCCGGTAGAGCCGGGTGCCGTCACCGAGCGCGGCGGTGCCGTCCAGGCGCGCCGGCATCCACTCGTCGTACGCGCGGTGGGCGCGGGCGCGACGCCGCTTGTAGTCACCTTCGCCGCCCGCTCCGCTGCCGTCCGTGTGGTTCTCGGCGCCGTTGCGCCACTGGTCGTTGGTGACCTCGTGGTCGTCCCAGGTGACGATGAAGGGGTACTTCGCGTGCAGGTCCTGCAGGTCCGCGTCGCGCTTGTACTGCGCGTGGCGCTGGCGGTAGTCGGCCAGCGACACCATCTCGTGCGTGGGCTGGTGCTTGCGGATGTCGACGTCGTTGAAGCCGTAGCCGTACTGGCCGGGGCCGTACTCGTAGAGGTAGTCGCCGAGGTGGAGTACGGCGTGCAGGTCGTCGCGCTTGGCCAGCGCGCGGTAGGCGGTGAACCAGCCCGCCTGCAGGTTGGCGCACGACACGACGCCGAAGCGCAGGTGGCCCGGCAGCGACAGCCTGCCCGGCGCCGTACGCATCCGGCCGACCCGGCTGACGGTGCCGCGGTAGCGGAAGCGGTAGAAGTACCACGACCCGGCGGCGAGCTTGCCGACGTCGACCTTGACCGTGTGGTCGCGGTCGGGGCCGGTCATCACGGTCCCGCGGCGCACGACCTTGCGGAACTTGCGGTCCTTCGCGACCTCCCAGGTGACCTCGATCCGCGGGCCCTTGCCGCTGCCGGGCGTGCTGGCGGCGGTGGGCGTCACCCGGGTCCAGATCACCACCCGGTGCGGCATCGGGTCGCCCGAGGCGACGCCGTGCTGGAAGTGCTGGCGGCCGGCCGCCTCGGCCGGGGCGGTGGCCCCGGTCGCCAGGGTCGCCACCCCCGCCCCGGCGGCGCCGGTGGCGAGGACGGTACGACGGCGTACGGACAAGTCGTTGCGGGTCACGTCAGGCACAACGGAATCATGGCCCGTAAGTCATGGCTCCGCCGGCAACGTCACCCAGCGTTCACCTGCAGGTCAGCGGAAGGGACGCAGTGTGATCTGCTGCAGCAGGTTGTCGTCCTTGGGCTTGCCGCTGCACGAGAACGGCGTGCTCTGCCAGCAGCGGAAGCGGCCGCTGGCGTTGACCAGGGTGATCTCGACGTACTTGACCTTCCGACGCGAGAACGGCACCGCCTTGGTGCCGTTGCCCCGCTTGTTGAGCTTGACCCACTGCACGTTGGCCTTGCCCGACTTGAAGAAGGTCGTGACCAGCGCCGACGAGCCGCGTGACGTGGCCTGCATGTCGACGTTGAGCCGCAGCTTCCACGACCTGGCGGACAGGGCCTTGGCGGGCGTGACGCGGTAGCTCGCGGAGGCAAGGTGGTCGAGCTTGGGCGTGGCCTTGAGGACGCGGGAGATCGTCGCCCGGTCGACCAGCGGCGGCGTCGGGTAGCGCTGGGAGGCGCCCTCGTCGTAGTTCTTGCCCGGACGGCGGTTGGCCGCCGAGAACGCCGCGAACGCCCGGCTGGCCGTGGTCTTCTTGCTCTTCAGCACGCTGCTGACGGCCTGCCAGGAGTAGAGGTCCTTCGCGCCCGCGGCCCCGTCGGTCTTGCGGATCATGTCGCGCACGAGGGTGGGCATCCCGCCGGCCTCGGCGGGGTACTTCTCGGTGAGGTAGCGGAAGAAGATCCAGGCGCCGTAGTGGCGCAGCCCGCCGAACTTGTCCATCGAGACCCGCGACTGCTTCAGCGGGCTCTGGGCGCGGAGGTACTGCACGTTGTCGTTGACGTCGTCGAAGACCTCGTCCTCGACCCAGGCCGCGGTGGCCTCGAGGAACCAGCCGTCCTCGGCGAAGTCGTAGGCGAACTGGACCGCGTGGAAGTACTCGTGGGCCGCGGTCACCTGGAGGTTCTCGAGCGGGGTGTTGGTCGGGAACTCGTTGGAGGCGTAGTCGTTGTCGACGACGCAGTAGGCCCAGCGGTCCCACGGCGCCGCGAAGGGGACGTTCTCGTCGGTGGTGCAGTAGCCGTAGAGGCCGCGGTTGCCGATGTTGGCGATGTAGATGTCGGTGCGGGCGTCGCCGCCCTTGGTGCCGTCGGGCTTCGGGGCGCGGTAGCCGGCGCCGACGTAGAACTGGTGCACCGCGGTCACGGTGTCGAGGGTGGTCTGGGCGTAGGCCGGGGTCGTGCGCTCGGGCCCGGCGACGACGTAGTGGACGCACACCACGGCGGAGCAGATGACGGTCTCGGCGTTGTTCGCGTAGCTGTCCTCGTCGTCGCCGACGGGGTCGCTCGGGCGGGCCAGGATCCGCTCGGCCGCGGCGCGGTCGGCGCCGGTGAGCTCGGACTTGAGCAGCGCCAGGTCACGCAGGGCGAGCGTCGCGTCGCCACGGCCACCGTCGAGGACCTCACGCACCTTGGTCAGGGCGTGGGTGGCCCGCTGGGTCGACCCCTCGGTCGAGGCGCTGGCCGCCTTGTCGGAGCCGGCGACCGCTGGGGGCGACACGTCGCCTTGTGCCGCGGGGGCCGCGAGCAACGCGGTCAGCACCGCCGCCACGACGACGAGGAGGGGCGTATGACGGGAGGGCGCGACTGACACGTCAGCGACAGTACAGCCACCCGGGACGACCCGGGGTCAGCGCAGGATCCTCGCGGACACCTTGGCCACGC
>JBAZRQ010000369.1:0-3579 GCA_041662925.1 Nocardioides sp.
ACTGCTGTCGTCGTACTTCGCGACCCGGCTCACCGTCACCCAGTTCTTCGGTCAGAGCAGCGGCACCTACGACTACTACTTCGACAAGTTCCTGCCGCCAGGAGACGTGCTCTGGTCCTTCGGCAAGGTGCTCGTCTTCGCCGTCGTCGTGATCCTGATCCACTGCTACCACGGCTACAACGCCTCCGGTGGCCCCGCCGGCGTGGGTGTGGCCGTGGGCCGCGCGGTCCGCACCAGCATCGTGGCCATCAACGTGATCGACCTGTTCTTGTCGATGGCGATCTGGGGCACCACCACCACCGTGAGATTGGCGGGGTGACGGCATGAAGCTCGCGAGCAACCACAAGGTCCTGGGCATCGTCTTCCTGGCGATGCTGGTGGCCGGCGTCTACGGCACCTACAGCATCTTCACCAAGAAGTACGTCGACTACGACCGCGTCACGCTGCAGACCTCCTCCATCGGCCTGCAGCTGCCGGCGCGCGCCGACGTCAAGATCCGCGGCGTCATCGTGGGCGAGGTCCTCGAGTTCGACAGCACCGCCAGCGGCGCGGAGCTCACGCTCGGGCTCTTCCCCGACGAGGTCGACACCATCCCGGCCGACGTCACCGGGTCGATCGTGCCCAAGACGCTGTTCGGCGAGAAGTACGTCTCGCTCGTGGTCCCAGAGGCCCCCGCGCCAGAGCACATCCGGACCGGCGACACCATCGAGCGCACCGCTGTCAGCACTGAGGTCGAGAAGGTCCTCTCCGACCTCTATCCGCTCCTGCGCGCGGTCCAGCCGGCCGAGCTCAACATGACCCTCAACGCCCTGGCCACCGCCCTGGAGGGCCGCGGCGAGCAGATCGGCGAGAACCTCGAGACCGTCGACGGCTACCTCAAGCAGCTCAACCCGCAGATCCCGGGCCTGCTCGAGGACCTGCGCCTGACCGCCGAGGTCTCCGACATCTACAGCGACGTCCTCCCCGAGGTGGCCCAGATCCTGCAGGACTCGATCACGACCACGGGCACCCTCGAGGACCGCTCGGCCAAGCTCAACGCCCTGTTCAAGGACGTCGCCGCCTTCTCCGAGACGGCCCGCACCTTCCTCGCCGACAACGGTGACAACATCACCCGCCTCGGGGAGGTGAGTGCCGCGCAGCTGGAGGTGCTCGCCAAGTACTCACCCGGGTTCCCGTGCCTCACCGAGGGCATCGTCAACGCCGGCAAGCTCCAGGCCGAGGCGTTCCGCGGCTTCACGCTGCACATCGTGCTCGAGACGCTGCCCCGCCAGCCTCGCGGCTACGGCCCGCAGGACAAGCCGCGCATCGCCACGGACCGTGGGCACAGCTGCCTCCACCTGCCCAACCCGCCGTGGAGCCAGTCCAACCCCGTGCGTCACCAGCCCGACTTCAACGACGGCGTGGACGAGCCGACCGGCAAGGGCACCTCGCGGGTGTCGCCCTTCTACGACTTCGACGGCGCCGGCGAGCCCGGCAGCACCGAGGAGTCCGCGCTGCTCAAGGAGCTCCTGTCCCGCGGGTTCGGGCTTCCCGCGAGCGGCGTCTCCGACCTCAGCGTCCTGCTCGTGGCGCCCATGGCACGCGGAGCGGAGGTGAGTCTTCGCTGATGGCTATCTTGGACAAGCGCACCTTCAAGGACATGGTGAAGCTGATCATCTTCATCGTCGTCACCACGCTGCTCACTGGCGTGCTGGTCGTGACCATCGGCAACCTGTCGTTCGGGGCGACCCGTGAGTACAAGGCCGAGTTCGTCGACGCCACCGGCGTGGTCAAGGGCGACGACGTCCGCATCGCCGGCGTCAAGGTCGGGTCGGTCAGCGGCATCGAGATCATCGACCGGAACCGCGCCCTGGTCACCTTCGACGTCGTGGAGAGCACGCTGCTCACCGAGGCCACGCACGCCGCGATCCGCTACCGCAACCTCGTGGGCCAGCGCTACATCTCGCTCACCCAGGAGATCGGCGACTCAGAGAAGCTGGAGGAGGGCGACACCATCCCGGCGGCCCAGACCTCGCCGGCGCTCGACCTGACCGTGCTCTTCAACGGGTTCAAACCTCTCTTCCAGGCGCTCTCGCCCGACGACATCAACAAGCTGTCCTACGAGATCGTCCAGGTCTTCCAGGGTGAGGGCGGCACGCTCGAGAGCCTGCTGGGGCACACCGCGTCGATCACGACCACCCTCGCGGAGCGCGACCAGGTCATCGGCGACCTGATCGTCAACCTCAACCAGGTCCTCGACCACCTCGCCGACCGCGACGACCAGCTCAGCGACCTCATCACGACCTTCCGCACGTTCGTGTCCGGCCTCAACGACGACCGCGAGGCGATCTTGTCCTCGCTCGACCAGATCTCCGCGCTGTCGGTCCAGACGGCCGGCCTGGTCAAGGGGATCCGCCCGCCGTTCGTCGAGGACATCAAGCAGCTGCGCCGCTTCGCGACCAACATCGCCAGGAACAAGGGCGAGCTCGACCGGGCGCTGCAGGTGCTGCCGATCAAGCTCAACAAGGTCGGGCGCACCGCGATCTACGGCTCCTGGTTCAACTTCTACCTCTGCAACTTCCAAGGCAAGGTCAAGCTGCCCGGCGACATCACCGTGCCGGTCAACTACAACACCGCCGCCGCAAGGTGTGATCTGGGGTGAACCACCGATGAGCAAGCCTTTCCGCGAGCGCAACCCCGTCGTCATCGGGGCCGTCAGCCTCTCCGTCATCGCGCTGATGATCCTGGCCGCGTTCCGCGCCCAGGACCTGCCGCTGATCGGCGGCGGCGACACCTACTACGCCTCGTTCACCGAGGCCGGCGGCATCAAGGCCAACGACGAGGTCCGCATCGCCGGTGTCCGCGTCGGCAAGGTCCAGGCCGTGGAGCTCGAGGGCGACCACGTCCGGGTGACCTTCCGGGTCAAGACCGACTCCGCCTTCGGGGACGAGACGCACGCCGCCATCAAGGTCAAGACACTGCTGGGCGCGATGTACCTCGCGCTGGAGCCGGCCGGCGACGGGCAGCTCGAGGACGGCAGCGAGATCCCGATCGAGCGCACCACCTCGCCGTTCGACGTGATCGAGGCGTTCTCCGGCCTGGCCGAGACCTCCGCCGACATCGACACCGACCAGCTGGCCGCGTCGCTCACGACGCTCGCCGACCTGACCCGCAACACGCCCGAGGAGTTCCGCTCGGCGCTCAGCGGCGTCTCCGCCCTGTCGCGCAACATCGCCGAGCGTGACGAGCAGATCAACTCCCTGCTGGGCAACCTCGACCGCGTCTCCAAGGTGCTCGACGAGCGCGACCAGGACATCATCGGGCTGATGAAGGACTCCGACGTCCTCTTCCGCGCGCTGGTCGCCCGGCGCCAGGCGGTCCACAACCTGCTGGTCTCCACCACGACGCTCTCGACGGAGCTCACCGCGCTGGTGCGCCAGACCCGCGCCGACCTCAAGCCCGCCCTGCTCAAGCTGGAGGAGGTCCTGGAGGTCCTGAACAAGAACGAGGACAACATCGACAACAGCCTGCGGCTGATGGCGCCCTTCTACCGGGTCTTCGCCAACACGCTCGGCAACGGGCCGTGGTTCGACACCTACA
>JBAZRQ010000370.1:0-3574 GCA_041662925.1 Nocardioides sp.
TCCGACGGCGAGGGTTTCCCGCCGGACACCGACACGCGCTCGATCACCGTGGAATAGCGCGCAGACCCCACAAGGATGGATGTCATGAACGTACTCCGCAGCCGCTCGGTCGCACTCTCGCTCGCCACCGTCCTCAGCGCCGCCACCCTCGCCGGGTGCGGCAACGACCCGGACCCGGTCGCCAGCGACCCCGGCTCGAGCGCGGAGCCCAGCAGCCCGTCGACCTCCACGGATCCGACCACCGAGCCGGAGCCGACCGAGCCCACGGCGCCCACCGAGCCGGCCGACACCGTGGCCGCCCCCGTCTACTTCGTCGGCGAGACCCCGATGGGCCAACGGCTCTTCCGCGAGTTCCGGAAGGTGGAGGCCGACAACCCCTACGCCGAGGCGGTCGCGCTGATGGTCGCCGGCGACGTGGCCGACCCCGACTACGACTCTGCCTTCCCCGACGGGCGCTTCGCCGGGGTCGAGGTCGACGAGGCCGAGGGCGTGATCCTGGTCGAGGCGGCCGACGACGGCTGGAACACCCTCGCGCCCGGCATGACCCAGGCCCAGGCCGAGCTCGCCGTGCAGCAACTCGTCTACACCGTCCAGGGGATCGCGCAGGAGCGGCTGCCCGTGCGGGTGTGGCTCGGCGACCCGGCCAACGCCGTACCGCTCTTCGGCATCGACACCGCAGCCGGCCTGCAGGCCGCCGACCCGCTCGACGTGCTCGCGCTGGTCAACGTCACCTCGCCCGAGGAGGGCTCGACGGTCAGCGACCGGTTCGTCGCCAACGGCCTGGCCAGCTCGTTCGAGGCCACCGTGCCGTGGCAGATCCGCCAGGGCGACACCGTGGTGCTCAAGGGCTTCGCGACCGCCGAGGGCTGGATGGACAAGCTCTACCCCTGGCAGTCCGACGTCGACGTCTCGGGGCTGGCCCCCGGCGACTACACGTTCGTCGCGATGACCGACGACCCGTCCGGCGGCGAGGGCCCCGGGCCGTTCGAGGACAGCAAGAGCATCACGGTCGAGTGAGGCTCAGCCCGCGGCGGCTCAACCGCACCCTGCTCCGGCGCCAGCACCTGCTGGCGCGGGTGCCGTGGTCGCCGGCGGAGATGGCGCGGCACCTCGTGGGGCTCCAGGCGCAGGAGAACCTGCCGCCCTTCCTCTCCCTCGCCGCCCGGCTCGACCCGTTCGACCCGTACGACGTCAGCCGCGGGCTCGACGACCGCTCACTCGTGCGGCTGCTCGCGATGCGCGGCACGATCCACCTGCTCGCGCCCGACGACGCGCTGACGCTGCGCCCGTGGACGCAGCCGCGGATGGAGCAGGAGCTGCGCACCAGCCAGAACACCAAGCCCGCGCTGGGCGTCGACCGGGCGGCGTACGACGCCGCCCTGTCCGAGGTACTGGCCGACGGTCCGCTGACCCAGAAGGCGCTCGCCGCCGAGCTCGCGGCACGCTTCCCCGGCGTGCCCGCCGGCGCTCTCGGCCAGCTCGCCCGGGTGACCGCTCCCCTGGCCCAGCTCCCGCCGCGCGGCGGGTGGAAACAGTCGGGCGGCGTGGTCTACCAGTACGTCGACCGCTGGCTCGGGCGTCCGCTGCTCGAGCCCGACGTCCCGGAGATCGTGCGCCGCTACCTGCGCGCCTTCGGTCCGGCCACCGCGGCCGACGTGACCGCGTGGTCGGCGATCACCCGGCTCGGCCCGGTGCTGGCGGGGATGGCGGACCTGGTGCGCCACGAGGACGAGCGCGGCCGCGTGCTCTACGACGTGCCCGAGGGTGAGCTCGCCGACGAGGACGCCCCGGCTCCGGTCCGGCTGCTCGGGTGCTACGACAACGCCTGGCTCTCCCACGCCGGCCGCGACCGCGTGACCGACCCCGAGAAGCGCAGCTCGTGGATGGGCGTCAACGGAGGCAGTGCCAACACGCTCTTCGCGGACGGGATGCTCGAAGGGCTGTGGCGGGTCGAGGACGGCCGGGTCGTCGTCCTGGAGACGCTGCGACCGCTCACCCGGGGAGAGCGGGCCGAGCTCGCCGAGGAGACCGCGCGGGTCGAGGCGCTGCTCGCGAGCTGAGCTCTACGTCGCGCGTCGGCGCCGTACTTGTCGAGCGTTTCGCGCGCTTGGCGTGGGTTGCAGCGGGCCACAAGCGCAGGGATCCCCGGTCGACCGGGGATTCATCCCCAGCGAGGGGTGCGCGCCAGGAGTGCCGCGCAGGCAGCGACACCGGCGGTCGAGGTGCGCAGCACCTCGCTGCCGAGCCGGACGCTGACGGCGCCGGCGTCGACCAGCGCGGTGACCTCGTCGTCGGTGAGCCCGCCCTCGGGCCCGACCACGACCACGACCACGCCGGAGCGGGGGACGTCGAGCCCGGCGAGTGGCGCGGTCGCCGCCTCGTGCAGTACGACGGCCAGGTCGGCGTCGGCGACCAGCCGGACGACGTCGGTGGTCGAGGCCAGCTCGGTCACCTCGGGGTGCCAGGGGCGGCGGGCCTGCTTCGCGGCCTCGCGTGCGGTCGAGCGCCACCGGGCCAGCGACTTGGCCGCCCGCTCGCCCTTCCAGACCGCGACGCTGCGCGCGGCCGCCCACGGCACGACCCGGTCGACGCCGACCTCGGTGAGGACCTCGACCGCGAGCTCGCCCCGGTCGCCCTTGGGCAGCGCCTGGACGACCACGAACGACGGCGAGGGCCGCGGCACCTCCTCGGCGGCGGCGACCTCGACGGTGAAGACCCGCTTGCCGGTCGAGGCGACCGCCCCGGTGACCGAGCGGCCCACGCCGTCGGTCAGCACCACCGACTCCCCCACGCGCAGGCGGCGTACGGCGACGGCGTGGTGGGCCTCGTCGCCCTCGACGGTCACGGTCGCGCCGGGCGGCACTCCCGCCAGGGACGGGACGAGGTGGACCGGCAGGGTCATCGGGATCAGTGGGGGTTGAAGGCGTCGCGCAGGCGCCCGAAGACCGAGCGTTGCGACCCCGCGGGCACCTGGCCGGTCGGGGACTCCTCGTCGCGGATGGCCGCCAGCTCGCGCAGCAGCTCCTCCTGGCGGGCGTCGAGCCGCTGCGGGGTCTCGACGAGGACCGTCACCACCAGGTCGCCGCGGCCACCGCGCAGTCCGGGGACGCCCCGTCCGCGGAGGACCTGCTGGGTGCCGGACTGGGTGCCGGCCCCGATCTCGAGGTCGAACGACGTCTCGACACCCGAGTCGGCGCCCTGCTCCACGTCGGCCTCGAGGGTCGGCAGCGTCAGCGTGGTGCCGAGCGCGGCGGCGGTCATCGGCAGTGAGACCGTGCTGTGCAGGTCGTTGCCGTGGCGGGTGAAGGTGGGGTGCTCGGCGACGTGGATCTCGACGTAGAGGTCGCCGGCGGGGCCGCCACCGGGACCGACCTCGCCCTGCTCGCTGAGCTGGACCCGGGTGCCGTTGTCGACGCCGGCAGGGATCTTGACGGTCAGGGTGCGCCGGGAGCGGACCCGGCCGTCGCCGGAGCACTCGCGGCACGGGTCGGAGATGATCGAGCCGAAGCCGCGGCACGCGGCACACGGGCGCAGGGTGCGGATCTCGCCGAGGAACGAACGCTGCACGTGGGCG
>JBAZRQ010000371.1:0-3572 GCA_041662925.1 Nocardioides sp.
GGAAGCTGACGTCGGGGGCGTACGTCGTCAGCACGCCGCCCTCCTCGCCGGAGATGCCGCTCAGGTGCGTCGAACGGACCGCCCACCAGCCCACGGCGGCCGTGATCCCCAGGCCAGCGAGCGTCCCGGCGAGGGCGGTGCTGGTGCGGATCGAGAAGCCGTGGGTGGTGTAGAGGACGACGTACATGATCGCCGTGGCAGCGACCAGCGCCACGGCGATGCCCG
This sequence comes from Nocardioides sp., assembly GCA_041662925.1. Classification (GTDB taxonomy): domain Bacteria; phylum Actinomycetota; class Actinomycetes; order Propionibacteriales; family Nocardioidaceae; genus Nocardioides. Next base: position 226 of record JBAZRQ010000371.1, read on the forward strand.
GTCCGCCGGTGAGCAGGGCGGGGAGGGCGAACACGAAGACGACGACGCTCGCGAAGCCCAGGCCGAGCAGCGCCATCAGCCCCCGGAACCGGGCGACCGCCAGCACGACCACCACGAAGGCGATGAGCAGGGTCCACAGCGGTGCCGACCGGTCGGTGCCGAAGTAGGTGAACCGGCCCTCGTCCACGCTGAGGTCCGGATGCTGCACCAGCTCGATCCGGTCACCCTCGCCCAGCCCCGAGCCGCTGACCTGGGGCGGTACGTCGACGACCACGTCGGTCCCACGGTCTGGCCCCTCGTCGACCGTCGCGTGGATCCGGCCGCACTTCGCGGCCGGATCGGGCTGTGCCGGGTCGGCGCACTCCGGCTCGACGTCCTGGACGACCGCCTCGGGGAAGGTGACGCCCTCACCGGCGAAGGCGAGCGACCCCTGGAGCTCGTCGGCCTGCGTGCCGTCGGGCCAGAGCAGCAGCAGGCCCACCAGCGTCGCGACGCCGACCGCGGCGAGCGCGGAGAGCAGTGCGACCCGCGGGGTGCGCCCGACCTCGAACTCGGGGGCTGAGTGGTCCGCGCGGTGAGAATGTCCGTGACCCATTGGTCCATCCTCCCCCGCGGCGTGCGCTCGTGCGCGACGATGGGGCCATGACCCCCGACCCGGACGCCACGCTCGACGGCGGCCTGGCCCGGTGCCTGCTCCGGGCGGTCCCCGACGGGCTGTGGCTGCTGGACACCGACGGGCGCACCCTCTTCGCCAACGCCCGGTTGCGCGAGATGCTGGACCGCTCCGCCGACGAGATGGTCGGCTTCTCGGCCTATGAGGTCCTCGAGGAGGACAGCGCCGCTGTGCTCCGCGACCGGCTCGCCGAGACCGTCGACCCGTCCGTCCCGCCCGCCCCGGGCACCCGCGGTGACCGGGAGTGTCGGCTCCACCGGCCCGACGGTACGGCGGTCTGGGTGCTGATCAGCCCCGAGCCCGTGATCGGGGAAGACGGCCGGCTGGTCGGCTGGATGCACCGGATCAAGGACAACACCGAGCAGCATGAGCAGCTCGAGCTCACCCAGCGCCGCGAGCGACAGTTCGCCGAGGCCCAGGCGATCGCCCACATCGGCAGCTGGGAGATGAACCTCGTCACCGACGAGCTCATCTGGTCCGACGAGACGTTCCGGCTGGTCGGCCTCGTGCCGGGCAGCCTGGTGCCGACGCCGGAGGAGTTCTTCGGCCGCGTCCACCCCGACGACCGGGAGGCGGGGGAGTCCGCGTTCGAGGCCCTCGTCGCGGGAGCGCCGGTCATGGACTTCGAGGCCCGGCTGGTCAACGACGGCGCGAGCCCCACGTGGGTGCGGGCGCAGGGCCGCGCGGTCCTGGGCGACGATGGGCGCGTGGTGCGGGTCGACGGGACCGTGCAGGACATCACCGCGGGCAAGGAGAACGAGCAGGCCCTGGAGTTCCTCAGCGTCATGGCGGCGGCGGCCAACGAGGCCAGCACGCTCCAGGAGGCGCTGATCGCCTCCGAGAAGCACGTGCGGCCCTACGCCCGGTGGCCCGCGGTGCTGGTCGCGTCGCCGGCGCCGGACGCACCCGACGAGCTGCTCTTCCTCGACATCGCCTGGGGCGACGACTCCGAGGCGCTGGCTCGCGTGGCCCGCGAGGTCGCGACTGTCGCCGCCCGCGAGCGCCGTACCGTCCAGCAGATCGGTCCCTCGGGCACCGCCCTGGTCGCGGGTCCGGTGGTCTTCGAGGACCGGGTGGCAGCGGTGGTGGTCTCCGACAGCCTCACGACGGTGGCCCCGCCCGCGTCCGACCTGATCATCTTCAACCAGATGCTGTCGTTCCTGGCGCACGTGGCCGAGCGCGAGTGGGCGGCCCAGGACCTGGCTGCGGCGCGCGACCAGGCGCTCAGCGCCTCGCGGGCCAAGTCGGAGTTCCTGGCCACGATGAGCCACGAGATCCGGACCCCGCTCAACGGCGTGCTCGGGCTGAGTGAGCTGCTCGGGCGCACCGAGCTCACCCCCCACCAGCAACGGCTCGCCGACGGTGTCGACCACGCCGGGCGCGCCCTGCTCGCCCTGGTCAACGACATCCTCGACCTGTCCAAGATCGAGGCCGGCCGGCTCGATCTCGAAGAGGTCGACTTCGACCCGCGCACGGTCGTCGAGCAGAGCGCCGCGCTGGTGGCCGACCTGGCCCGTGACAAGCACCTGGAGCTCGTGGTCTCGAGCGCCGGCGACATGCCGGCCCAGGTGCGCGGCGACCCGGTGCGGTTCGGCCAGGTGATCACCAACCTGGCCAGCAACGCGGTGAAGTTCACCTCGGAGGGCGAGGTGGCCATCCGGGCCACGGGCGAGGTCGGCCCCGGGGGCGCGCGGGTGCGGGTCGAGGTCCGCGACACCGGCGTCGGCATCGACCCCGACGCCGCGAGCCGGCTCTTCGAGCCGTTCACCCAGGCCGACAGCTCGACCACCCGTCAGTACGGCGGCACCGGGCTCGGACTGGCCATCAGCAGACGGATCGTCGACGCCATGGGTGGCGAGATCGGCGTCACGAGCGAGGAGGGCGTGGGCAGCACGTTCTGGTTCACGGTCGACTTCGACCTACCGGTCGGCGACGACCCCCTGCGCGACTTCGAGCGCGAACGGGCGGTCGCCGGGCTGCGGGTGCTCGTGGTCGACGACAACGAGACCAACCGGTTCATCCTCGTCGAGCAGCTCACCGCGTGGGGCGCGCCCGTCACCGCTGTCGAGTCGGCCTACGACGCCACGGTCGAGCTGGCCAACTCGACCCGAGACGGCACGCCGTACGACGTGGTGCTGCTCGACTACATGATGCCGGAGACCGACGGCGAGGAGCTGGCCCGCGCCGTCCGGGCCGAGGCCAACCACGACCGCACCCGGATCGTGCTGCTCTCCTCCGCGCTGGAGCCGAGCCCCGAGTGGCTGGCCGACGCCGGGATCGACACCTTCCTGAGCAAGCCTGTGCTCCCGACCCGCCTCCTCGACGTGCTCGCCACGCTGGGCGGACGCCTGGCCCGCCGGGCCACGGTGGCCCCCGCCGGAGGCCTCGATGGGGCGTCGGACGGCGCCGCCCCGTCGCCGGGCCAGCGACGCGGACGCGTGCTCGTCGTCGAGGACAACGCGGTCAACCAGATGGTGGCCGAAGGGGTGCTGCGCGGGCTCGGCTACGAGGTGCACATGGCCGACAACGGAGCCGCCGGGGTCGCGGCGGTGGCCGACGACTACCGCGGCTTCGACGTGATCCTGATGGACTGCCAGATGCCGGTCATGGACGGCTACGACGCCACCCGGGCCATCCGGGCCATGCAGCGCGGCGGCGCCCGCACCCCGATCAT
>JBAZRQ010000372.1:0-3572 GCA_041662925.1 Nocardioides sp.
GCGGCTAGGTAAGGAGCAGGGTCCTGCGCATGCCCCCAGCCTACCCGAAACGGTGTGCCCTACAGTCGCGGCCATGACTGTGACTGACATGTTCCGGCTCGACGGCCGGGTCGCGGTGGTGACCGGTGCCTCGAGCGGTCTCGGCGTGGCCTTCGCGCAGGGCCTGGCCGAGGCCGGCGCCGACCTCGCGCTCGGCGCGCGCCGGGTCGAGAAGATGGCCGACACCGCTGCGCTGGTCGAGGCCGCGGGCCGCCGCGCCCTGAGCGTGGCCACCGACGTCGCCGACCCCGAGGCCTGCAGCAACCTGGTCGCCCTCGCGATGGAGGAGTACGGCCGGGTCGACATCCTGATCAACAACGCCGGCATCGGCACCGCCGTGCCGGCCACCCGGGAGACCCCCGAGCAGTTCCGGCAGGTCATCGACGTCAACCTCAACGGCTGCTACTGGATGGCCCAGGCCTGCGGCCGGGTGATGAAGCCCGGCTCCAGCATCATCAACATCTCCTCGGTCCTCGGCCTCACCACCGCCGGGCTCCCCCAGGCGGCGTACGCCGCGTCGAAGGCGGGCCTGATCGGCCTCACCCGCGACCTGGCCCAGCAGTGGACGGGTCGCAAGGGCATCCGGGTCAACGCGATCGCCCCGGGCTTCTTCGCCTCGGAGATGACCGACACCTACCCGCCGGGCTACCTCGAGTCGCAGGCCCCCCGGATCCCGGTCGGCCGCAAGGGCGACCCGGCCGAGCTGGCGGCGACCGCCGTCTTCCTGGCCTCCGACGCCGCCGGCTACATCACCGGGCAGACGCTGGCGGTCGACGGCGGGATGACGATCACCTGATCGCCATCCCGCCGTCGACGCCGGTTCAGCGGCGCTGGTAGGCCACGCAGACCGACGGCCGCGGGAAGTCGTCGGTGTGCGGCCAGGTGCTCGCCTGGTTCTCGAACGACGCCCCGTCGATCTCGCCCGGGTGCTGCACCGCGAAGAACAGCGAGCGGTTGCGGTCGGTGATCAGCGGCCCGCAGGCCTCCGCGCCGCGCGGCATGGTGACGAACTGGCGCACCTGCCCGCGCAGGGGTCCGGACACCGGCACCCGGAAGATGCCGTCGTTGGAGCCGAGCACGTTGCCGTCGGTGGAGATCCAGAGGTTGCCCTCACTGTCGAAGCTCACGTTGTCGGGGCAGCTGATCGGGCTGACCGTCGACTTGTCCACGCCGCCGAAGTAGGTCTCCGCCGCCGCCGGGTCGCCACAGACCAGCAGCAGGTCCCAGGTGAACGTGTCGGCCGTGTGCTGACCACCCGCGGGCGTCATCTCGAGCACGTAGCCGTTGCGGTTGCCCGACGCCGCGGTGAGCGGCGCACCGAGGGAGGCTCGCACCATCGAGGTCGCGAGAGGGTTGGCCTCGTCGACCGGCAGCTCGGGCTTGCCGCGGTTGGAGTTGTTGGTCAGGGCGGCGTAGACCTTGCCGTTGACCAGGTTGGGCTCGACGTCCTCGGGCCGGTCCATCTTGGTCGGGCCCACCTTGTCCGACGCGAGGCGGGTGAAGATCAGGACGTCGGCGACCGACATGCCCTCGACGTACGACGTGGTGTCGGTGCAGAGCGGGATCCAGGTGCCGGTGCCGTCGTAGGTGCCGTCCTCGCTCCCGTCGCCGACGTACTTGGCGACCGACAGCGTGCCCTTGGTCAGCAGGGTCAGGTTGTGGCGACGGGCCTTCGCGGACTTGGCGGGGTCGAACTTCTCGGCCGAGACGAACCGGTAGATGTAGTCGCCGCGCTCGTCGTCGCCCATGTAGGCCACCGCGTGGCCGCTGCGCGCGATGACGATGTTGGCGCCCTCGTGCTTGAACCGGCCGAGCATGGTCTGCTTGCGCGGCGTCGACTTCGGGTCGGTCGGGTCGACCTCGACGACCCAGCCGAAGCGGTGCGGCTCGTGCGGGTCCAGCGTGAGGTCGAAGCGGGGGTCGACCTCGCTCCAGCCCCGGCCGGAGCCGGTGATGCCGTAGCGCTTGTACTCCGCCGTGTAGCGGGCATCGAGGTCGCCGGACTTGTCGAAGTACTGGTTGAAGTTCTCCTCCCCCGACAGCACCGTGCCCCAGGGGGTGGTCCCGCCGGCGCAGTTGTTGAGCGTGCCCAAGGCGACCCGCCCGGTCGGGTCGGCGACCGTCTTGAGCCGGTCGTCACCCGCGGCGGGGCCCGCGATCGCGAACGGTGTGCCGATGTGGAGGCGCCGGTTGTGCGGTGCGTTGCGGAGGTTGGTGACCTGCTGCCAGTCCCCCGGCACGAGGCCGCGCTTGAGCGTCACGACGGACATCCCGTGGTTGACCATCGCGATCGCCTTGATCTCCGCCGGCGTGTAGGTGTCGACGGGGAACATCAGCTCCTCGTCGGTGTACTCGTGGTTGACCACGAGCAGCGCCTTGTCCCGCCCCAGCGGGAGGATGCCGACGTAGTCGCAGTTGTAGCCGAACTGCATGCTGGCGGCTGCCGCGGTCTGCTTGTAGGCGTCGAACACGGGGGCCCCGGGCAGGACCCGGTCGCCCCAGCGCATCACGACCGAGTGCGTGAAGCCCTCCGCCACCGTCACGTTGTCGCGCTTGTTGGGTGCCACGGGAGCGAAACCCGTCGACGCGAGGTCCGCGGCGACGCCCCGGGCCGGCTCGACTGCCGCGGCCGCCAGGCCGCTCGAGGCCGCGGTGACGGCGCCGCCGACGACGAGGGCGCCGGACCCGATCGCCGCCCCCTTCAGCACCGAGCGGCGCGCGAGCGCCCGGGTGATCTCCTGCTGGATGTGGCCGTTCTCGGTGGCGTTGGGCTCGGGGTGGTCGCACGCGTTGCCGCAGCGGAAGAGGCAGGTCATCCGGCTGCGGGAGCCGTGCCGGTTGACCGGCGTGATCGGAAGGGTCGGGCGGTTGGGGGCGATCGTCATGAGCGCAGCCGACCAGCGGCCGGTGAACCGTCCGGGTTGCTCAGTTGGCCGGCACGTGGCCTGCGGCGGTCGGTCGAGTTAAGCCTGCGGCCTGCCAGCGGCCCCGGGCATGGAGGTACGCCGCCGCACTGCCGTAGCCCAGCCGTTGCGCGACCACCGCGACGGGCATCGTGGCACGACCACCCCGCAGCGCCTGGTCCATCGACGAGCGGACCTCGTCGAGCAGCTCCTGGTAGCCCACGCCCTCGTCGGCCAGCCGGCGCCGCAGCGTGCGCTCGCCCATCGCCAGCGCCGCCGCAACCTCGCTCATGGGCGCGCCCTGGGGCAGCCGCTGCGTGATCAGCACCCGCACGTCCTGGGCCAGCCCGGTGCGGGCCCGCCGGCCGTCGACCACCTCCGCACACATCCGCGCCGCCAGCGCGAGCCGCTCGGGGCTGCGCTCCGGCAGCGGTCGCGCGAGCTGGTCGGCGCCGAACTCGATCCGGGCCGCGTCCGCGCCCCAGGTCACCCGGCCGCCGACCCCGCCGGGCACCAGTCCGTCGAGCACGGCCACCACGGCGGTGGTGTCGCGCTGCACGAGGAACCTGCGTACGTCGGGGGGCAGCTCGCCACCGTCGACCGTGATCACCACGGTGTCCCCGACCACCT
>JBAZRQ010000373.1:0-3572 GCA_041662925.1 Nocardioides sp.
GGTGGCGAACGCACCGGCCACCCCGGCGGCGGCCACGCCGCCGCCGAGGAGCCCACGCCGGGAGACTCGAGGGGTCATGGTCAGGACAGCACCGCGGCCGTCAGCCGCGACAGCGGCTCGGACAGCGCGTTGACGGCGTCGGAGAGGGCCTTGACCTCGTCACCGGTCAGCTCGTCGTAGTAGCGGAAGCCCTCGTCGGTGCGCTGGGCGTCGAGCAGCACCTGGAGCTCGTCGAAGCGGGACTCGAGCTGGGTGGCCAGCTCGGGGTCCTTCTGCTCCAGCAGCGGCTTGACGCCGTCGAAGCCGACCTTGGCGCCGTCGACGTTGGCCTGGAAGTCCCACAGGTCGGTGCGCGACCAGTACTCCTCCTCGCCGGTGACCTTGCCGGTCGCGACCTCCTCGAGCAGGCCGCGCGAGCCGTTGGCGATCTGGTCGACGGTGAACGTGAGCTCCTGGATCCGGCCGTCGAGGGTCACGGTGTTGGCGAGCAGGTCGTCGGCGTACGTCGCCCGCTCCTGCGTGGTCAGTGACTTGTACTTGCCGGCCCGGGCCGGCCACAGGTCCTTCTCGATCAGGTGCCAGCCGGTCCACTTCTGGCCCGGCTCGAGGTCGGCCTCGCGCGCGTCCATCTTGGGGTCGAGGTCGCCGAACGACTCGGCGACGGTCTCGATCCGCTCCCAGTGGGTGCGGGCCTCGGCGTACAGCGCCCGGGCCTCGTCGTCCTGGTCGCCGGCCTGGTAGAGCTCGACGAACTCCCGGGTCTTGACCAGCAGCTGGTCGGACTGGTCCTGGACGTAGGCGGCGTAGTTGTCCTGCGCCTGCGCGACCAGCGCCTGCTCGTCGCCGCTGACCTCGACCTCCTCGTCGGACTCGGTGACGGTGAAGTCGGCACGGATGCCGTCGCCGGTCATCCCCGGCTTGCACGCGGTGACGTAGCTGCCGGCGGGCACGCTCGCGGTGAGCGGGCGGGTGATGTCGGGGCCGATGTTCTCGACCTCGGCCACGATCCGGAGACCGTCCTCGGCGAGCAGGTAGAACTCCGTGACCTGCGAGCCGGTGTTGGTCACGTCGAAGCTGATCGTCCCGGCGGGCGCCTCGGCGGCGGACACCTCGCAGGCGTCGTCGGAGGAGCTCACCGTGAGGGCGCGGGCGTCGTCCCCGCCGCCACCACCCGCGGGGTCGGTGCTCTCGGTGCCGCAGGCGGCGAGAACGGGCGCGCCCACGAGCAGGGCGGCGGCGATCCAGGAGAGTCGCTTCACTGGTTACTTCCTTCAGGGACGGGGGTGGGGCGGGGCGAGGCAGCCGAGCGGCGCCTCGTCATCCGGAAGAACAGGTAGGAGACGGGGACGACGTAGGCCACCCAGGCGACGGCCTCGAGCACCGTGCTGGCGGGCGAGAAGTTGAAGATCCCCTTGAGCAACGTGCCGTACCAGGAGCCGGGTGGGATCACGTGGCTGACGTCGAACGCGAGGGTCTGGAGGCCGGGCAGGAACGCCGCCTCCTGCAGGTCGTGCACGCCGTAGGCGAGCACGCCCGCGGCGACGACGATCAGGAAGGCGCCGGTCCAGGTGAAGAACCGCGTGAGGTTGATCGAGACGGCACCGCGGTAGATCAGGTAGCCGAGCACCACGGCCGTGACGATGCCCGCCAGCGCGGCCAGCAGGGGCTCTGCCGTCTGCTGGGCCGTGGGCGCCAGGTCACGCCCGATCGCCGCCTGGGTGTTGGTCCAGAGGATGAGCGCGGTCTCGAGACCTTCGCGTCCGACCGCGAGGAAGGCGACGACGACCAGGGACCAGGACGCCCCGTCGGCGGCGACGTCGATCCGGCCGCGCAGCTCGGACCCGATGGTGCGGGCCGCGCCGGCCATCCAGAAGATCATCCAGGTGACGAAGACGACCGCGACCAGGGACAGGGTGCCGCCGATCAGCTCCTGGGTCTCGAAGGTGAACTTGCGCGACTGCAGGCCCAGGCCGAGGGTGATCGCGACGCTGAGCAGGACCGCCAGGGCGACGCCCAGCCAGATCCGCGGCAGCAGGTGCCGGCGCTCGGTCTTGACCAGGTAGGCCACCAGGATGCTGACCACGAGGGCAGCCTCCAGCCCCTCACGGAGCCCGATCAGGTAGTTGGCCAGCACAAGGCTGCACCCTACCGTGAGAACTTAGGCGTGCCTAACCAAAGATAGGGTGCCCTGACTCACACGGCCGGGACCGGGTGCGCCTCGGCCCACGCCTGCTCGAGCACCTGCGTGAACGCCGCGGCCGGCTGGGCGCCGGAGATCCCGTAGCGCCCGTCGACGACGAAGAACGGCACCCCGGTGGCACCGTAGGTCCGGGCCTGGGCGATGTCGGCGGCGACCGCGTCGGCGTACTCGTCGGAGGCGAGCACCGCGTCGACGCGCTCAGGGTCGAGGCCGGCCTCGAGGGCGGCGGCGCGGAGCACGGCGTGGTCGCCGACGTCCTCGGCGCGCACGAAGTACGCCGCCAGCAGGCTCTCCTTGAGCTCGCGCTGCCGGGCGGGGCCACCGGCCTCGAGCGCGAGGTGGAGCAGGCGGTGGGCGTCGACGGTGTTGGTGTGGACGTTGTCGAAGAGCCGGAACGCCAGCCCCTCCTCCGCCGCGGTCGCGACGACCCCCTCCATCTGCTGGCGCATCTGGGCCTCGGTGCTGCCGTACTTGCGGGCCAGGGTGGTCAGCGTGCGCTCGTGGCCGTGGTGCGGCGCGGAAGGGTCGAGCTCGAACGAGCGGTAGACCACCTCGACGTCGTCGGCGTGCTCGAAGGTGCCCAGGGCGGTCTCCAGCCGGCGCTTGCCGATGTAGCACCACGGGCAGACGACGTCGGACCAGATCTCGATGCGCATGCCCGTGGAACACGCACGGTGGGTGGTCTGTTCCGGCCTGACCCTGAGGCCGTCTCAGGGGCGGGGTGGGGGTGCGGCCCGGGGGCGGGTCAGAGCGTTCCCCGATGTGGCGAGGTGCCCCGCGCGGCCAGGCTGGTCACATGATCACCATCGACTCACTCACCCGGAAGTACGGCGCCTTCACGGCCGTCGACGACATCAGCTTCGAAGCGCGGTCCGGCCGCGTCACCGGCTTCCTCGGCCCCAACGGCGCCGGCAAGTCCACCACCATGCGCGTGATGGTCGGCCTCACGCCGCCGACCTCCGGCTCGGTCACGATCTCGGGCCGTCGCTTCGCCGACCTGCCCAACCCCGGCCTGGAGGTCGGGGTGCTGCTCGACGCGTCGGCGCAGCACGCCGGTCGCACCGGCCGCGAGATCCTCACCATCGCCCAGCGCACCATGGGCCTGCCGAAGGGCAGCGTCGACACGATGCTGGAGCGGGTCAGCCTGAGCGACACCGAGGCCAACCGCCGGGTCCGCAACTACTCGCTCGGGATGCGTCAGCGGCTCGGCATCGCGACCGCCCTGATCGGCGACCCCGAGGTGCTGATCCTCGACGAGCCCGCCAACGGGCTCGACCCCGCCGGCATCCGCTGGATGCGCGACCTGCTGCGCGACTACGCCGACCGCGGCGGCACCGTGCTGCTGTCGTCACACCTGCTGCACGAGATCGAG
>JBAZRQ010000374.1:0-3557 GCA_041662925.1 Nocardioides sp.
CGCCCCGGAGCGACGAGCCCTGCCGACCGGGGATCATGCGATGAACGCCGCGCCCGGGTCGCCGGACCAGGTGAAGGTCAGGCTCCAGCCGGTCGCGGGCGGGGAGACAAGGCCCACCCGATACGACAGCGGCGCGTAGAGGTGGAGCCCCGCGACGTCGGCGTCGTAGGTTCCGGCTCTGGCGAAGCTCGTGGTGGACGTCTGGGTGTTGCCCGGGGTCGGCGCCGCTAGCGCGGTGGCCGGCAGCCAGCCGGACGTGGCCAGCGTCTTGAGGGTGGTGGCCGCGAACACGCTGGCACCGCCCAGGGTCCACGCCAGGGTGTCGTGGGCGCAGGGATCTCCGCCTGTGACGTAGCCGATGGCGCTCCCGAAGGTCGTCGTGCCGGAGTCACCCAGCCTGAGCTGATGGGTCGCCGTCGAGGCGAAGGTGTCGAACGCGGCCTGGCTCGCCGGGTTGCTGGGCGGCACGGCGGGCGCGGACCCACCCAGGAAGGCCACTGCGTTGGAGATCGTTCCGTTGAAGTAGTTCGACAGGCCGCTGCCGTAGGTCGTCCCGCTGATGGGTGCCCAGCCGACGTGTAGGTAGCCGGATCCGCTGGACCCGATCAGCGACGAGCTTTGCGCGACCTGCGTCCCGTCGACGTACAGCGTCGCGGTCGACGACAGCGGGATGCCCAGCAACGAGGCGATCGACAGTCGGGCGTAGGCGAAGTGCCAGGCGCCGTTGTTGAAGGCGGTGGCGCTCAGTCCGGTGGTCGACGAGCCCGTGTCGAACACGAAGCCCAGCTTGCCCGTTGTGTTCATGTAGAGAACCTTGTCCCGCGTCCCGCCGGCGCTGGCCGGGGCGGTGTCGAAGGCAAGGATCGGTCCCCCGGCGGTCGTGCTCGTCTTGAACCAGGCGCCGTATCCCGCGGTCCCGCCGAGGGACAGGATGCTCGACGGGATCGACGACTCGGACTTGACTGCACCGGCGTACGACTGGGTCCCGTCGAACTGCGCGGCGTTCGTCCCCGACCACGGATCGCTGGCCGCGAAGCCGACCGTGTAGCGCGGCAGCAGCGGGTTCGTGGCGTCCTTGGCGTTCGCGAACTGGACTGGGGCGCAGCTCAGCACCCGGCCCTGGGAGTACATGGCCGTCCCGGCAGGCGCGGCGCTGTTGTCGGTGATGGTGTCGTTCTTGGTCGCCGCGGTCGTGCTGGCCGCGGTCGTCGCCCCGATGCTCCCGGAGCAGGTGGTCGAGGCGACCGGCCCGGTGAGCTGGCAGGTGTTCGGACTCGACGGGTAGTCGTGGACGAAGTCCAGGTTGCCGGCGCGTGTCGAGTTCACGGAATTTTGCACCTGCCCCGCGCTCCAGTCCGCGCTGGTGGCCCCGGCCAGCAGGGTGAAGGCGAGCAACCCGGCGAGGGCGAGGGCCGCGGCGCTCCCCACCCGAGGTGTCCTTGGCACCCGTCGCGTCATGGCTTCGACAGCGTCCAGGTCAGCGGCTGGGTGACGGTGATGCCCTGCGCGGCCACGGGCGCGATCGCCGAGAGCGCCACCGTGAACTGGCAGGTCCAGGTGGCCGCGGCGTTGAGGTCGCCGCCCGCGGCGTTGTGGGTCTTGGTGGCGGTCGGCGGGGCGGCCGCGCTGTAGACGAGGTCGGTCCAGGCGCTGCCGGCGGAGTACGTCGCACCCGGGGAGCAGCCCACCGCCACGGTGAGGTCACCGCTGGTGCACAGGTTCGTGGCGGGCACCGTGCCGGAGCCGGCGGTAGGGGTCTGCGAGCAGGAGCCGGGGGCCAGCGCGAACGTCGTGGCGTTGGCCGAGCCGGCGTTGGTGAACGTCACCGTGGAGACCTGGCTGCCGCCGGGCACCAGCGGGGTGGCAGTACCGCCGTACTTGTTGATGGTCGTGCAGGTGTAGCTGTTGGAGACGTCGGCGCTCGACCGGCAGGTGTTGGCACCCTGCACCTCCTGCAGGATCACCGCCTGAGCGGTGGCCACCGTGTTGGTGTCGTTGGTGATGATCGCGCTGGTCCACGACGACAGCGTCCCGTTGGCGCCGAGTGTCAGGATCAGGGCGGCGAGGGCGCCGCCGATCCAGGGCAGCGACTCGCGGTTGCGCCGGGTCGCGCTCTTGCGATGTCGAGAGTTCATCGGTCCTCCGACCGGTCAGCGCTGCGGTTCGAGCATCCCACCTGCCCGCGGTGCCCCGGCTGCGGCTCGCAGCCGGGGCACCCGCAGGTGGGCGTCGGATCAGACCACGATCTTCCACTCGAGGGCCTGCGTCACTGTCTGCCCGGAGTAGTTGGCCGGGGTGGTCGACGGCAGCGTCACCGTGAACACGCACGAGGAGGTGGCACCACTGGCCAGACCCCCCACGAGCGTCTGCGCGCCCGCCGTGGCGAACGCGGCGAGCGACTGGGAAGCGACCGTCAGGGTGGCACCGCCGGTGCACACGACAGCTACCTCAAGCTGGCTGCACAGGTTGTCGCCGACCGCCGGCGCGCTGCCGCTGTTGGTGCCGCTGTAGTAGAGCGAGCTGCACGCGGCCGGAGTCAGCGTGAACACGGAGGCGTCCCCGGAGCCGGTGTTGGTCAGGCTCACCGTGGTGGTGACGGAGCCGCCCGGCTGGAGGGCGGTCGCCCCGGTCGCCTTCACACCCGTGTCGCCGTACTTGTTGATCGTCGAACACGTGTCGGTGTTCGTCGCGGTGCCCGCCGTGGTGCACGTCGTGCTCGAGAGGCCCGTGCTGTCGGGACCCGTCTCCTCAAGCACGACCGAGCTCGCCGAGTCGGCGGTGTTGGCGTCGTTGTTGATGATGGCCGTGGTCCAGCTGGACAGCGTGCCGTTCACCGCGAGCACCAGGACGATGGCCGCCAGGGCACCACTGCCCCAGAGCAGCGGAGCGGACCGGCTTCCAGTGTCGCCCGTATCTGACCTGTTCATGTCGCACTTCCTCACCGGGGCGGACCGACGGTCGGCCTGCCCCTTCATCACCTTGACCTCCCGGAGGGAGGAACATGACGCCAGGCGACGGAAGATGGTCCCATCGGACTACGGATCGGGACCTTTCGGCAGCACCCGGTCTAGACCAGGTCTAGACCTGGCGCTGCCAGGCCGAGGTGGCCACCCGGCCTGACTCGAAGATCCCCCAAGTGGCAGCTCAGCTGGCTGGTGCATTCTGGGCGAAGTGGCGCGTCCGCTCACCGGCATAACAAGCATGTGCGTGCGTTTCGTCTTGCCGCGCCACCCGTCAAACAACGACCTCCAGTTGGGATTCGCTCCCGGCGTCATCCTGGGCGACTTCCGCATCGTCTCTCCCAATGGCGCCCTCTGCGGGGCAGCCGACCGTCTGTCCCGCGTTTGCGGTTTGGCCACACCCGACCGTGCCGCTGAGACCAACTTCATGCGCCGCTGCTCACTCCACACGTCGACACCCGCAAGCACGACCTCACCGGACTTATCACCGACACCGGCGCCGGCCAATGACGAACGCTGCCGAGTCCGGAAAGCACTCGACTGACAAGAGCGCAGACGTCTTCAAATCGAGCGGCACGCATGCTACGAAGGTCCGTA
>JBAZRQ010000375.1:0-3555 GCA_041662925.1 Nocardioides sp.
ATTCTGTGTCGTGAGACCGAGGGCGTCCTTGATCGACTGAAGCCATCAGCCATCCGGCGGCTTCGTCTCCTCGCGATCGACTGCAGTGCGGCGCCTCAGGCGGACGTCAAGTGCGACAGCGGGAGGCGCGTCTAGCCGCGAAGTGGCAGCGTCAGCCGCGAAGCGGCAGCGTCCCATTCCGCCTCGGGGGCCGGGCACGCAGCCGACGGGTAGCGCCGCCGCCGCCGCTGACTCGCCGCGGCCAGCCCCATGAGGGGCATTTGCGGAGGTCGACCTCTTCCTGGGCGCCGACGAGATGGCGCAGCCTCGTTTGCCTGCGTCCCTAGAACCCCGCGGAGAAGGATGTCTGACGTCCAGGTGTGTCAGACACTGGATTATCTCGGCGGAGCGTCGGCCTGGCGCGCCTGCTGGGCCAGGATGGCAGTTGCCCGATCGAGGAGGTCCGACAGTGACTGCTGCTCGGTCGGGGTAAAGCCGTCGGCGAGGGCGCGTTCAAGGACCGCGACTTCGCCGTAGGCCAGCGCCAGCATTTCTTGACCCAGTTCTGTCAGCGAAGCAATGAGCACCTTGGCGTGCACTGGAGAAGTCTTGCGCACCACGAGTTCCTTGTTCTGCAGTCCGGTGAGGACGGGTGCCATGGTCTGTTCGGTGACTCCGCACGCTCGGGCGAGCTGAGCACCGGACATCCCACCTTCACGGGACAGAGTGAGGAGCACGGTGTACTGCGTCATGGTGAGGCCGTAGCTGCGTAGCACCGCCTCGTGGTGGCTCATCAAGGCCTGATCCGCGCGACGAATGCGTGTACAGAGGTACTCCTCGGCCGAGACCTCGGTCATGGACCCACCCCTTTCACAGGCTGCTGAGTTGACTTAGGTACCTGATACAGAGAAGATTCTGGGTATCAGGATACGCATCCAACTCAGGGAGCAGAGACCATGAAGGCCATTGTCTACGGCAGTGATGACCGATTCGACGTCGTCGATATCGAGGAGCCCGTCCCCGCTGCCGACGAGGTGGCGATCCGGGTCGAGTACGCCGGCATCCAGTGGGGAGATGTCCTGGTCCGCAGCGGCCACTTCCCGGTACCACGTCCGTTCGTCCCGGGCTTCGAGGCGGCCGGGCGGATCGTCGCGGTCGGTGGGGACGTCGATCCTGAGCGCATCGGTCAGCAGGTCACCGCCCTGACCAGCGCTGGCGCGTACGCCGAAATCGCCGTCGCACCTGCGGTCCTCACCTTCGAGGCCGGTGACTTGGACCCGCGGGTCGCCGCAGGGTTCGGCTGGATCACTCCCACCGCTTACGACCTGATCAACACGGCGACCCGCGTTCGGTCCGGCGAAAGGGTGCTTATCCACGCAGCGTCCGGCGGCGTGGGGAGTCTCGCCGCCCAGTTCGCGAAGGCGGCAGGAGCCGCCCGAATTGTCGGTGTGGTCGACAGCGTCGACCGGATCGACTACGCCCACCAGTTCGGCTATGACGAGCTGGTTTCGAGCGATCAATTCCTCTCGGGGATGGCCGACGAGCACTTCGACGTGATCCTCGACCCGATCGGCGGGCCGACCCGTCTAGCGAATCTCGAACTGCTGGCGCCGCACGGCCGGCTGGCCATCTACGGCAACATCGCTACTTTCGAGCCCGTCAATTTCGATGCAAACCAGTTGCTGATGAGCGGCAAGTCAGTGCTCGCTTACAACAGCAACCTGCTCAGCCAGACCGACCCCGAACGCCTGGCCGAGTCCGCCAGCAGGGCGCTCCGTTTTGTGGCTGCAGGCGACGTGCGCATCGACGTCACTGCGGAGTACGAGATGGCTGAGCTGGCGACCGCGATCGAACGACTGGCTCAAGGAAACACGCGTGGCAAGAGCATCGTCCGCATCGCCTGAACGCGGTCGCATTGAACGCGTGTCGACGCACACGATCAATGCGCCGTGACGAAGGCAGCCTGTCGACCCGCCGACTCGGAGCTATCCCCTGAGATGGCAGCCAAGCCCGCTTCTTGCCGCGAAGCGTGCGCTCGAAGACGCGCTCATAGCCGCGATGCGTGCGTCATACCGCGAATGGGCGCCGTCTCGTGCCGACGAGCGGACAGCGTGGGTCGCGCGTTCAGCCCACGTGCCTCTGGCGGTCGTAGATACGACCAAGGTGGGCAGCAACGCGACGTCCGATACCTGCCAGAACCGCTTCGCAGTGGACGCCAGGCCTGGTCCATGACACCGACCGCTGCTGAAGCGACCACGACCACCAACAAGGTGGCCATGATCACCGGAGGAAACCGCGGACTGGGACTCGTCACCGCGCGACTCCTCGGCCAAGCCGGCGTGACCATCGTCATCGCAGCACGCGACGAGGAGCGGCTACACGAGGCCGTCGTCGCTCTTCGCAGCGAGAACATCTACGCGAGCGCGATCCAGGCCGACATCAACGTCGCGGCCAGCATCGCGGGTGCGGTTGACTGAACCGCCCATCAGCCGCGAGGGTCGCCTCGCGGCGGCGTCCCATTCCGCGTAGCCGCAGCAACCGCAACGGACTTCTTCTGCTGGTCGGCGGGCAGCGCTTGCCAAGCGTGTGAGGTTTCCCTGGGTGCTCTTGGGTTGCGCGGGGGCGGTGGTCGGTCGGTCGGGAGCTGCGTGCGGGCTGGACCCGTCGGGCGGCGGCCCGTTGGGCCGCAGCCTGCTCGTCACCTAGGCCGGCTGGTCTCTGTCGGGTCCTGCGGCTTGTTCGGCGAGTTCCAAGCGCATCCCGGGGTAGAGGTCGACGCCGGGTGGGGCCTCGAGGATCATCCGGGCGTGCTGCTCGCTGATCGGGTGGGTGCCGCGGTGGTCGACGAGGAAGCCGAGCCCGTGTGGGGTCAGCCAGACGTAGCGGGCCTGGCCGCATTGTCGGGCGTGGTAGCCGGCGTGGGTCTTCCAGCGGTGGTGTCGTCGCCCGAGCGGGCCGGAGTTGTGGGTGCCGGTCTGGCCCGGTGGGCCGGTGTCGTCGTAGGGGGTGGGGTGGTCGTAGTCGACGTTGCGGTGGGTGGAGGTGGCGTAGGGCCAGTAGTCGCCGCCGGTGGCCAGGTGGACGCGTTCCTTGAGGGACTCGGGGTGCTCGTAGGCGGTGGCGCGGACCCTCTCGGAGAGGTCGAGCACCGGTCTCACCACCAGTGAGGTGCGGGCCAGGAGCCTCTGCAGGCCGGTCAGGGTGAGGGGGCCGAGGCCCTCGGCGCGGGCGACACCGCCGGTGCCGTGGACGGCCGCCTCGTGCAGGTGGACGTGCAGCACCGCCTTCGGTGCCAGCACCGTGAGATCGAGCGATCTCAGGGCGTCGAGCAGGTCGGCCGGGAAGGCGGTGGCCCGGCTCGGTCTCACGTGCTCCTCCCGGTCCGGGTCGGGGTCGACCTCCTGCTCTTGTTCGTCGCGGTGCTCCAGGAGCAGGGCGAGGAGCTCGGCGGGGCGGGCCAGCCACCCGAACGCGACCGAGCGCACCTCGTCAGCGGACGCGTCGGGGTGCCGGGGCGTGAGGATCTCGGCGACCCGGGCCACGGTGGCCTCGACCCAGGCGGCGTCGCCGGCCTCG
>JBAZRQ010000376.1:0-3553 GCA_041662925.1 Nocardioides sp.
TCAGCCATGCCCCCGGAGACCGTCGTACCGCTCCGCATCCCGGTGCCCGTCGCCAGCACCCAGGGCACCCTCGCCCTGGACCTGCTCCCCCGCCAGGACCCGCCCGTGGCCCCGGTCGTCCCGATCGTGCGGCAGCGGCACCGCGGAGCCGAGGCGTGGGCGCAGCGCTTCGTCCAGGCCGCGGTCGAGATCGTCGGTGGCGACCGGCCGGCCACCCAGCTGCTGCGCTGGACCTCGGCCAGCGTCTTCGCCGATCTCAACCGCCGCGCCCAGCTCGTCGCCCGCGCCGGCGGGCACACCCCCGGTCAGAGTCGCGTGCAGCCGGTGCGTCCCCGGGTGCTCAGCGTGCACACCTGCTTCGTGAGCGACGACGTGCTCGAGACCAGCGTCCACGTCAGGTACGGCGAGCGTTCGCGGGCCCTGGCCGCCCGGTTCGAGGCGCGCGCCGACCGTTGGCTCTGCACCGCCCTCGACTGGGCCTGAAAACACGCTGACCCGTCACAAAGTCTGCGACGGGTCAGCGTGTTCTAGCCGGAGGAGCGGGCGGTGAGACCCGTGGGACCGCCGGGAGCACCGTGGCACTGCTTGAACTTCTTGCCCGACCCACAGGGGCACTTGGCGTTGCGGCCGACCCCGGCGAACTCGTCGTCAGCGTTGCTCGCCGGGACGCCCTTGACCTCGGCCTCGCCGTCCTCGGCGGGTGCCGAGTAGGACAGGTTGGCCGGGGCGGCAGGTCGCTCGAGGCCCTTGGCCCGGATCGCGGGGGCGTGCTGCTGGACCGTCCCCTCGGGCTGCAGCAGCGGCTCGTAGACCTCTTCGTCCTCGTGCTCGTGGTCGTGGCCGGCGTGGTCGTCCTCCTCGACCTGGACCTCGAGGTTGAACAGGAAGCCGACGGCCTCCTCCTTGATGACGTCCATCATCGCGGCGAACATGTCGAAGCCCTCGCGCTGGTACTCCACGAGCGGGTCGCGCTGGGAGTAGGCACGCAGGTAGATGCCCTCGCGCAGGTAGTCCATCTCGTAGAGGTGCTCACGCCACTTGCGGTCGAGGACCGAGAGGAGCACGCGACGCTCCAGCTCGCGCATCACCTCCTCGCCCATCTCGGCCTCACGGGCGTCGTAGGCGCTCTGCGCGTCCTTCTTGAGCAGCTCGATCATCTCGTCGCGGTGCAGGTTGCCCCGGCCCCCGGAGTCTTCCTCGAGCTTCTCGAAGTCGATCGACAGCGGCCAGATCTGGCCCAGGTCGGTGCGCAGCTGCTCGAGGTCCCACTCCTCGCCGAACTCGGCCAGCGAGCCATTGACGTAGCCGGTGACCACGTCGTCGATGAAGGCGCGGATCTGCTCCTCGAGGTCGGCGCCCTCCAGCACCTCGCGGCGCTCGCCGTAGATGACCTGGCGCTGGCGGTCCATCACGTCGTCGTACTTGAGGACGTTCTTGCGGGACTCGAAGTTCTGCGACTCCACCTGGCCCTGGGCGTTGGCGATCGCGCCGGTGACCCGCTTGTTCTCGATCGGTACGTCGTCGGGGATCTTGAGCATCTGCAGGACCCGGTCGACCCACTCGGACTTGAACAGCCGCATCAGCTCGTCCTCGAGGGACAGGTAGAAGCGGGACTCGCCCGGGTCGCCCTGGCGGCCGGAGCGACCACGCAGCTGGTTGTCGATCCGGCGCGACTCGTGGCGCTCGGTGCCGACGACGTAGAGCCCGCCGAGGTCGCGGACCGCGTCGTGCTGCAGCGCCACCTGCTTCTTGACCCGCTCGAGGGTCTCGGGCCAGGCGGCTTCGTACTCTGCGGAGGTCTCGCCCAGGGGCTCGAGCCCCTTCTTGCGCAGCTCCTGGTCGGCGAGGAACTCCACCGAGCCGCCGAGCATGATGTCGGTGCCTCGACCGGCCATGTTGGTCGCGACCGTGACCGCGCCCTCGTGGCCGGCCATGGCGACGATCTTCGCCTCGTCAGCGTGGACCTTCGCGTTGAGCACGCTGTGCGGGATGCCGCGCCGCTTCAGCAGGTCGGAGAGGTATTCAGACTTGGCGACCGAGACGGTGCCGACCAGGATCGGCTGGCCCTTCGCGTGCCGCTCCGCGATGTCGTCGGCGACCGCGTCGTACTTGGCCTCTTCGGTGCGGTAGACGAGGTCGGGCTGGTCGATCCGGCGCATCGGCTTGTTGGTCGGGATCGGAACCACGCCGAGCTTGTAGATCTTGTCGAACTCCGACGCTTCGGTCATGGCCGTACCGGTCATGCCGGAGAGCGTCTTGTAGAGGCGGAAGTAGTTCTGCAGGGTGACGGTCGCGAGCGTCTGGTACTCCTCGCGGACGGTCACGCCCTCCTTGGCCTCGATCGCCTGGTGCAGGCCGTCGTTGTAGCGACGACCGGAGAGCATCCGGCCGGTGTGCTCGTCGACGATGAGCACCTCGCCCTCCATGACGACGTACTCCTTGTCGTTGCGGAACAGCTCCTTGGCCTTGATGGAGTTGTTGAGGAAGGAGATCAGCGGGGTGTTGGCCGACTCGTAGAGGTTCTCGATGCCGAGGTGGTCCTCGACCTTGGTGATGCCGGGCTCGAGGACCGAGATGGTGCGCTTCTTCTCGTCGACCTCGTAGTCCTCGTCACGGACCAGGGTCTTGGCGATCTTGGAGAACTCGCCGTACCACTTGACCTCGTCCTGGGTCGGGCCGCTGATGATCAGCGGGGTCCGGGCCTCGTCGATCAGGATGGAGTCGACCTCGTCGACCACGGCGAAGCTGTGACCGCGCTGGACGCACTCCTCGATCGAGCCGGCCATGTTGTCGCGCAGGTAGTCGAAGCCCAGCTCGTTGTTGGTGCCGTAGGTGATGTCGCAGTTGTAGGCCTCGCGGCGCTCGGCGGGACGCATCTCCGGGAGGATCACGCCGGTGGTGAGCCCGAGGAAGTGGTGGATGCGACCCATCCACTCCGCGTGGTACTTGGCGAGGTAGTCGTTGACCGTGACGACGTGGACGCCCTTGCCCGAGATCGCGTTGAGGTAGGACGGCAGCGTGGCGACCAGGGTCTTGCCCTCACCGGTCTTCATCTCGGCGATGTTGCCGAGGTGAAGCGCCGCGCCGCCCATGATCTGGACGTCGTAGTGGCGCTGGCCGATCACCCGGTTGGCCGCCTCGCGCACGGTGGCGAAGGCCTCGGGCATCAGCTCGTCGAGGGTCTCGCCCTTCTCGTAGCGCGCCTTGAACTCGGTGGTCATGCCCTGGAGCTCGGCGTCGCTCATGGCGACGAAGTCGTCCTCGATCGCGTTGACCGCTTTCGAGATGGTTTCAAGCTGTCGGAGGATCTTGCCTTCGCCGATGCGGAGAAGCTTGTCGAAGAGGACGGGCACGACGGGGTGACTCCTTGTGTTGACCTGGTTGGCACGCCATGGAGCGGCGCTGCCACTCTACCCAGCGCTCAGAAGCGTAGTAGTGGGGCCAGGTCACCCCGGGGCTCGACGGCCACCTCGTCGAGGCCGAGCCACCCCGCGAGGGTCTGGAGCTCGGCCCCCAGCTCCTCGCCGGTCTCGGGGGGCGCGCCCGGCTCGGC
>JBAZRQ010000377.1:0-3542 GCA_041662925.1 Nocardioides sp.
GGCGGCAGTCCATGACGGACCAGGAAGAGGGTCACGCGAAGACGAGGTAGTGCAGCAGCAACCAGATCGGCGCAGCCGTCGCGAGCAGCGAGTCGAGCCGGTCCATCAGGCCGCCGTGGCCCGGGATCACGCGGCTCATGTCCTTGATGCCCAGGTCACGCTTGATGACCGACTCGCAGAGGTCGCCGAGCGTGGCCATCACGACGGCGATCAGGCCGAGGCAGACGCCGACCCACCAGTCCCCCTCGAGCAGGTAGACCACGAGCACCATGCCCGCGGCGATGGTCGCGACGGTGGACCCGGCGAAGCCCTCCCACGACTTCTTGGGGGAGATGACCGGCGCCATCGGGTGCTTGCCGAACAGCACCCCCGCGATGTAGCCGCCGGTGTCGGAGGCCACGGTCACCAGGATGAACGTGAGGATTCCCTTGACCCCGGCGTCGTCGAGGCCGGCGTTGTTGCCGGTGCCGCCCTCGGAGAGCAGGAGCGCGACGAACGAGCCGAGGAACGGCACGTAGATCAGCACGAAGATCGAGGCCGTGGCGTTCTTGACGTAGCCGTCGATGCCGCGATGCAGCAGCCACAGCATGGTGCCGAGCCCCGCGACGGCGGTGGCGGTCACGAGGGCCGGGGCACCCCAGTAGTAGGCAACGACGACCATGACCACGCCGCCGACCATCAGCGGCCGCTCGGGGAGGTCGATGTCCTTGAAGCGGAGGCCCCTGCCGAGCTCCCAGATCGCCACGACCACCGCGACGACGACGATCAGCATGAACGCCGTCTTCCAGAAGAGCAGGGAAGCGGCGATGGCGGCGAGGAGGACGACTCCGGAGGTGATCGCCGCCGGCAGGTCCCGGCCGGCGCGACCGTGGTCCTTCTGCGAGGGTGCCGCCGGGGAGGTGTCTGTCATCGAAGGTGGAGCCGAGGAGGTCTCAGACCTCGATCAGCTCGGCCTCCTTGTTCTTGAGCATCTCGTCGATGGCGTCGGTGTGGTTCTTGGTGAGCGAGTCGAGACGCTTCTCGGCCCCGGTCACGTCGTCCTTGCCGACGTCGCCGTCCTTCTCGAGCTTCTCGAGGTTCTGCTTGGCGGTCCGGCGCAGGTTGCGGATCGCGACCTTGCCGTCCTCGGCCTTGGCCTTGGCGATCTTGATGTACTCCTTGCGGCGCTCCTCGGTCAGCTCGGGGAAGACGCAGCGCAGCATCTTGCCGTCGTTGGACGGGTTGACGCCGAGGTCGGAGTCGCGGATGGCGCGCTCGATGTTGCCGATCGCACCCATGTCGTAGGGGGCGATCAGGATGATCCGCGCCTCGGGCGCGGTGAACGAGGCCAGCTGCTGCAGCGGCGTCGGGGACCCGTAGTAGTCGACGACGATCTTGCTGAACATGCTGGGCTGCGCACGCCCGGCCCGGATGGCGGCGAACTCCTCGCGGGTGGCCTCGACCGACTTGTCCATCTTGTTGTCGGCCTCGTTGAGGATGTCGTTGATCAAGGTGGTCGCTTCCTTTGCTTGTCGTGGTCAGCCCGCGCTGACCAGCGTCCCGATCCTCTCACCCTGCACGGCGCGCAGGATGTTGCCCTCGGGCTCCATGCCGAAGACGATCATCGGCATCTTGTTCTCCATGCACAGGGCGAACGCCGTGGCGTCCGCGACCTTGAGGCCCCGCTGCAGCGCGTCCTGGAACGTGATCTCGTCGAGCTTGGTCGCGGTGGGGTCGAGGTGCGGGTCGGCGGTGTAGACCCCGTCGACGCCGTTCTTGCCCATCAGCACGACCTCGCACTTGGTCTCGAGCGCACGCTGCGCCGCCACCGTGTCGGTCGAGAAGAAGGGCATGCCCATGCCGGCGCCGAAGATCACGACCCGGCCCTTCTCCATGTGCCGGATCGCGCGGCGCGGGATGTAGGGCTCGGCGACCTGTCCCATCGTGATCGCCGTCTGCACCCGGGTGTCGACGCCGAGCTTCTCGAGGAAGTCCTGCAGCGCGAGGCAGTTCATGACGATCCCGAGCATGCCCATGTAGTCGGCACGGACGCGGTCGATGCCGCGCTGCTGCAGCTCGGCGCCCCGGAAGAAGTTGCCGCCGCCGGTGACGACGGCGATCTGCACTCCCGCGCGCTGGACCGCGGCGATCTCGCGGGCGATGCCCTGGACGACGTCGGGGTCGACCCCGACCTTCCCGCCACCGAAGACCTCGCCGGAGAGCTTCAGCAGGACGCGTTTGTAGCCGGTCACACAGGTTCCCTTCGAATGAGGAAGGCCGGTCCGATGAGCTGACGTTCACTCATCGAACCGGCCTCCTCGTTGGTTCTCGGCTGACGTGGGTCGTACTGGTCGAGACCCTATCCCGCGGAACGGGTCAGGCGCCGACCTCGAAGCGGGCGAACCGCTTCACGGTGGTGCCGGACTCGTCGAGGACGGTCTTGACGTTCTTCTTGTTCTCGGTGACCGACGGCTGCTCGAGGAGGACGACGTCCTTGAAGAAGCCGTTGAGGCGCCCCTCGGTGATCTTGGCGATCGCCTGCTCGGGCTTGCCCTCCTCACGGGAGGTCGCCTCGGCGATCTCCCGCTCCTTGGCGACGATGTCCGCGGGGACCTCGTCGCGGGTGAGGTACTGCGGGCGCATGGCAGCGACCTGCATCGCCGCGGCGCGCGCCGCGTCGGCGTCGCCGTCGTACTCGACGAGCACGCCGACGGCGGGGGGCAGGTCGGCCGCACGCTTGTGCATGTAGACCACGGTCGGGCCGTCGAAGTAGGCGACGCGACCCAGCTCGATCTTCTCGCCGATGGAGACGGCCAGGTCGTGGACGACCTCGCCGACGGTCTTGTCGCCGAGCTGGACGGCCTTGAGCGCCTCGGCGTCCGCGGCCTGGGCGGCGTTGGCGGCGTCGGCGATCTCCTGGGCGGCGGTGACGAACTGGTCGCCCTTCGCCACGAAGTCGGTCTCGCAGTTGAGCTCGACGAGGGCACCACCGGAGGTGGCGACCAGGCCGGCGGACGCCTCGCGCTCGGCGGCGCGCTCGGCCATCTTCTTGCCGCCCTTGATCCGGAGGATCTCGACGGCCTTGTCGAAGTCGCCGTCGGCCTCGGTCAGGGCCTTCTTGCAGTCCATCATGCCGGCGCCGGTGAGCTCACGGAGCTTCTTGACGTCGGCGGCGGAGATGTTCGCCATGGTGTTGTCTCCCTCGGAGAGTTCTGGCTCGAGATAAGTGCGGGGTGGTGCCAGCGCCGTCAGGCGCCAGGGTGCAGGGCGCCGTCAGGCGCAGGTGTGCAGAGCGCCGTCACCGGCGCGGTGGCGCGTACGTCGTACGCGCCACCGCGGTCGGGACGGTCAGGCCTTGGCCTCGTCGGCCACGGGCTCCTCAGCAGCGGCCTCGGGGGCAGCAGCCTCGGCGGCCGGCTCTTCGGCGGCGGCCGCGGGGGCCGCCTCCTCGGTGGCCTCGGCCGCGGGGGCGTCGGCAGGGGCGTCGGCAGGGGCGTCGGTCGCAGCGTCAGCGACCTCGGCAGCAGCGGCACCCTCGGTGGAGGCACCGGTCGCCTCGGAGG
>JBAZRQ010000378.1:0-3533 GCA_041662925.1 Nocardioides sp.
GTTGAACTGGTTGAAGCGGCCGATCACGGCGTCGACCCGGGCCTGGCGGGTGAGCTCATCGAGGCCCTCGCCGGCGATCCGGGCGGCGGCGGAGAAGCTCAGGGGCGCGACGACGGCGACGCCGGCGCCGAGGAGCGTGAAGCCGAGGACGGCGACCGGCCAGCTCGGCGCGAGTACGACGGTCGCGAGCGCGCCGCAGGCCACCAGCGCGCCGATGCGGATCACCCGGACGGCGCCGTAGGACCGCACCAGCCGGTCGCCGCCGAGCCGCAGCGCCAGGCTCGCGACCAGGTAGGGGAGCGTGGCCAGGGCGACCAGCCCGTCGGGCGTGGAGACGGTCTCGTCGAGGTAGACCGCGCCCCAGGCCTGCGCGGCGGTGTCGACCATGTAGAAGATGACCATGCCGAGCCCGACCAGCAGGATCGGGCGCCACGGTACGTCGGTCGATACGCCCTGCGCCGGGGCCTCGGCCCGGGCCAGGAACGGCGAGAAGAGCACCGCCAGCGGCACCACCGCCACCGCGGCACCCGCCTCCACCGGCAGCGCGGAGGTGGCCAGCGTGAGGGCGGCGCCGACGATGCCACCGAGCGTCCACGCGCCGTGGAACGACGGCAGGATGGGGCGCCCGTAGCCGTGCTCGACGGCGACCGCCTGCATGTTGGTGGTCGCGTCGACCACACCCAGAGCCACGCCGTACACCGCGAAACCGGCGACGAACGCGGCGTACACCGGGGCCAGCATCAGCAGCGGTACGGCGGCCACGGTGAGCCCGAGCCCGAGCCGCAGCAGGAAGGCGCTGTCGCGGGTGCGGGCGAGCCGCTCGGCGACCACGGAGCCGACGCCGGCGAGCAGCACCAGCATCAGGAACAGCAGCGAGAGCTCGAGCTCGGAGACGTCCCACTTGTCCTGGTAGTCGGGAAGCCGTGTGGTCAGGCTGATGAAGACCAGGCCCTGGCTGAGGAAGCCACCGGCGACGGCGAGCCGCGAGGCGCGAAGGTCCACGCGCAGATGGTGGCACGAGTCGGGGCGAAACCGGTGCCGAAGCCGGTTATCTACGCCAGTATTCGGTGGCCGACCGGGGGTCGGCGACGAGGGAGGCACGGATGGCCCGCACGGGACAACAGCTGCGCATGCGCACGGCGAAGGCGATGGCGAAGAGCGGGACGGGCAACCGCACGGCCAACGCGCCGAGGTCGGACCTCGGCGACCGGCTGCGCTACCGCTTCGACAACAGCATGTCGCGGGGTACGCCGGCGCTGATCGCCTGGCTGACCGCGGCCACGGTGGTGCTGATCGTGGTGTTCTCGGTGTTCGTCACCGCGCTGGACCTGCGCCCGGAGAACGACGGCGTGCCCGACGGGTTCCTGCACGAGATGTTCTACAGCCTGCTGCACGCGCTCGACCCGGGGACGATCGGTGGCGACGACCCCAACTCGTGGCGCTTCGTGCTGACCATGCTGGCCCTCACGATCGCCGGCCTGTTCGTCGTCAGCGCCCTGATCGGCATCATCGCCGCCGGCATCGACACCAAGCTGGCCGAGCTGCGCCGCGGCCGGTCGATCGTCCTCGAGAAGGACCACACCGTGATCCTCGGGTGGTCGGACTCGATCTTCACGATCATCAGCGAGCTGACGCTCGCCAACGAGAGCCGGCACAAGCCGGTGATCGTGATCCTCGCCGACCGCGACAAGGTCGACATGGAGGACGACGTCAAGGCCAAGGTGCCCGACCTGCGCGGCACCCGCGTGATCTGCCGCTCGGGCTCGCCGATGGACATCGACGACCTGGCGCTGAGCAGCCACACGACCGCGCGGTCGGTGATCCTGCTCGCCCCCGAGGCGTCGGAGGACCCCGACAGCGAGGTCATCAAGACCCTGCTCGCGCTCACCCACGGCGGCGCGGACGGCCCCAACATCGTGGCCGAGATCCGCAACCCGACCAACCTCGAGGCGGCCCGTCTGGTCGGCGCCGACCGCACCGTCCTGCTCGACATCCGCGAGACCGTCGCCAAGCTCGTCGTCCAGACCTCGCGCCAGTCCGGCGCCGCGGCCGTCTACACCGAGCTCTTCGACTACGACGGCGACGAGATCTACTTCCTGGAGAAGCACGACCTCGGCGCCCGGACGTACGCCGAGGCGCTGCTCACCTTCGAGAAGGCCTCGGTGATCGGCCTGATCGAGGACGGCGTACCCACCCTCAACCCGGCCGGGGACACCCTGATCGGCAACCGCACCCTGGTCGTCGTCGCCGAGGACGACTCCGGCCTCGAGAGCGAGGGCCGCGCCCAGACCCGCCCCGACCTGGACGCCCTCGGCACCGAGGTCGGCCGCGAGGAGACCCCGACCCACGGGGTGCTGATCGGCTGGAACGAGCGGGCCCCGATCGTGCTGCGCGAGCTCGACCACTACGCGCCCGCAGGGTCGTCGCTGACCGTCGTGACGTCGTTCGGGCAGCCCGACGTGCCGGTGCTCGACAACCTCGCGGTCACCGTCGTCGCGGCCTCGACGACCGACCGCGCGACGCTGGAGTCGTACGTCGTCGCGGGTCTCGACCAGGTCATCGTGCTCTGCTACTCCGACCATCTCGAGGTGCAGGCGGCCGACGCCCGCACCCTGGTCACGCTGCTCCACGTGCGCGACATCCTCGGCAAGCTCGACGCGGCCACGCCGGTCGTCACCGAGATGCTCGACGACCGCAACCGGGTCCTGGCCCAGGTGGCCCACGTCGACGACGTGGTGGTGAGCGGCGAGATCGTCAGCCTGCTGGTCACCCAGCTCTCCGAGGACCGGCGGCTCGAGGCCGTCTTCGGCCAGCTGCTGGGCGACGAGGGAAGCGAGATCTACCTGCGCCCGGCCGAGTGGTACGTCCAGCCGGGCCGCGAGGTCAGCTACGCCACGGTCGTGGCCGGCGCGGCGGCGCGTGGGGCGACAGCGATCGGCTACAAGTCGGACGCCCTGGGAGTGCTGGTCAACCCGGCCAAGTCGCAGACCTTCGACGTCCAGCCGGGCGACCGCGTGGTCGTGCTCGCCGAGACGTGAGCAACGGGGCAGGCTCAGGCCCTTGACGGCGGTCTGCACCCCGACCAACGTTGAGTCATGTCCCTGAGCCCGGGCTGCCCCCGCTGCACCACGCCGATCGCGCGCGCGGGCGAGGGGTGGAGCTGTCCGGACCACGGCGAGGTGCCGGCGCTGTGGCGACCGAGCGAGGCGTCGTACGAAGCGTTCACCGACCACCTGCGCGCGTCCGACGGGTTCCCGACGCTGATGCCGTGGCCGCTGGACCCGGGCTGGAGCGTGACCGACTTCGCGGTGGTGGGGGACCGGCCCGAGCGCACCCGCGCGACCATGACCTGCGCGTCGGGCCCCAGCGAGCACGACGGCCCGGTCGACCTGATCGTCGTCAGCGAGGAGCCCGGCACCGGCCTCGGCGCCCGGATCGCCGGCACCCTCCACGACGACCCCGGGACGGAGATCAGCGAGGGGCCGCCGCTGCTCAAGGTGCGCCTCGGCAACCAGCCGGTCTCGCTGTGGCCG
>JBAZRQ010000379.1:0-3524 GCA_041662925.1 Nocardioides sp.
GAGCGCAACAGCGTGCGCCCGCTGGCCTCCCTCGGGACCGGTGCTCCGGGTCTGGGCACCGTCGGGCGCCACCGGGGCGGCGCGGGCGTCGTGATCGGGATCGTCGACTCGGGGATCGCGCCCGAGGGACCGCTGTTCGCCCGGGCGCCGGGCCTGGGGCGCCGCGCCACCGGCTTCTCCGGACGCTGTGACGGCGGGGAGCCCGGCGAGGAGGCCCCGGTCTGCAACGGCAAGCTGCTGGCCGCCCGGTGGTACGTCGAGGGGTTCGGCGCCGACGCCGTGAGCGCCGCCTCCAGCCTGTCCGCCCGCGACGACGACGGTCACGGCACGCAGATGGCCTCGATCGCGGCCGGCAACGCCGGCGTCGACGTGCGGGTGCACGACCAGCGGCTGGGGCGCTTCTCCGGGGTCGCGCCGCAGGCCCGGCTCGCCGTCTACAAGGCCTGCTGGGGAGCACCCGACCCCGCCGACGACGGCTGCGCGACCGCCGACCTCGTCACCGCCATCGACGCCGCGACCGCCGACGGGGTGGACGTGCTGAGCCTCGCCGTCGGTGGCCCGCCGCGGGTCGACACCGTCGAGCTGGCGCTGCTCGGCGCCGCCGAGGCCGACATCGCGGTGGTGGCCGCCGCCGGCAACACGGGCGCGGCCGCCGCTCACCCCAGCCCCTGGGTGACCACCGTCGGCGGCGCCCTCGGCGCCCAGCGGCGCGGCGACGTCGTACTCCCCGGGGCGCCGGACGTGTCCGGGGCGATGGTCTCCGCCCGCGGCGCCGGCCCGGCCCGGCTGGTCCTGGCGGCACGGGCGAAGGCGCCCGGCGCCACCGCCCGGGCGGCCCGGGTCTGCACGCCGGGCAGCCTCGACGCGGCCGCGGTCGACGGCCGGGTCGTGGTGTGTGACCGCGGCGGCGTCGGCCGGGTCGACAAGTCCGAGGCGGTCGCCCTCGCCGACGGCGTGGGCATGGTGCTCGCCAACGTGCGCCCCGGCTCCACCGACGCCGACTTCCACCGCGTCCCCACCGTCCACGTCGACCGGGCGGGCGGCCTCGCCGTCAAGCGCTGGCTGGCCAGGCACCCCGCCGAGCGGATCACGCTGCGCCCCGCCGGGGTGGCCAGCGACCGCGCGGTGGCGGCATGGTCCGCCGCCGGCAGCACCCGCACGGTCAAGCCCGACCTGGTGGCGCCCGCGGTCGGCGTACTCGGCGCGGTGCCCCCGCGCTCCGACGGTGTGCGCTGGGACTTCGCCACCGGCACCTCCGCGGCGACCGCGTTCACCAGCGGTGCCGCCGCCGTGCTCCTCGGCAGCCGGGACTGGTCGGCGGCCGAGGTCCGCGCCGCCCTGGCCACCACCGCCGGCCGGCTGCGCGGCACGCCCGACACCCGGGCCGGCGCCGGCCTCGTGCGGCCCGAGCAGGCACTCCGCCCCGGCCTCCTGCATCGGCTCGACGCCGGCGACTACCGGGCCTGGTGGGAGGGGCGGCGCGACGAGCTCAACACCCCCTCGGTCGTCGTACGCCGGGGCACGCGCACCGCCACCCGCACGGTCACCAACGTCGGCCGTCGGGGCTTCTACTTCTCCTCCGCGGCCCGCGGGTTCGCCCACCACCGGGTCGTCGTGACCCCGGCCGCGCTGCGCCTGGCGCCCGGCGAGAGCGGCACCTACACGGTGCGCGTCCTCGGTCGCTCCCGGCGGGCGGACGACGGGTTCGTGGTCTGGCGCGGCGCCACCGGCACCGTCACCACGGTCCCGGTCATCCTGCGCTGATCAGCCTGGCCGATCAGTCCGGGCCGAGACCGAGCTCGCGCGCCGACTCCTCGCGCATCTGCACCTTGCGGATCTTGCCGGTCACCGTCATCGGGAAGTCGTCGACCACCCGCACGTAGCGCGGGACCTTGTAGTGCGCGAGCTTGCCGGTGGCGAAGGCCCGCACCGCGTCGGCGTCCAGGGGCTCGGCGCCCGCGCGCATCTTGATCCACGCGCACAGCTCCTCGCCGTACCTCTCGTCGGGGACGCCGATCACCTGGACGTCCTCGATGTCGGGGTGGGAGTAGAGGAACTCCTCGATCTCGCGCGGGTAGATGTTCTCCCCGCCGCGGATCACCATGTCCTTGATCCGCCCGACGATGTTGCAGTAGCCGTCGTCGCGCATCTCGGCCAGGTCGCCGGTGTGCATCCAGCCGTCGGCGTCGATGGCCTCGCTGGTCTTCTCGGGGTCCTGCCAGTAGCCGAGCATCACGGAGTAGCCGCGGGTGCAGAACTCCCCCGGCTGGCCGCGCGGCACGGTCTCCCCGGTGACCGGGTCGACGATCTTGATCTCGACGTGCGGGTGGACCCGCCCGATCGTCGCCGTACGTCGGTCCAGGTCGTCGTCGGCGCGGGTCTGGCAGGACACCGGCGAGGTCTCGGTCATCCCGTAGGCGATGGCGACCTCGGCCATGTGCATGTCGTCGACGCAGCGCCGCATCACCTCGACCGGGCAGATCGACCCGGCCATGATCCCGGTGCGCAGCGAGGAGAGGTCGTGCTCGGCGAACGTCGGGTGGTGCTGCATCGCGATGAACATCGTCGGGACGCCGTAGACGCCGGTGCAGCGCTCCTCGGCGATCGTGCGCAGCGTGACCTCGGGGTCGAAGCCGGGCGCCGGGATCACCATCGTCGCGCCGTGGCTGGTGCACCCGAGGTTGGCCATCACCATGCCGAAGCAGTGGTAGAAGGGCACCGGGATGCACAGCCGGTCCTCGTGGGTGAGGTTGATCAGCTCGGTCGTGAGGTAGCCGTTGTTGAGGATGTTGCGGTGGCTCAGGGTGGCGCCCTTGGGGTAGCCCGTGGTCCCGGACGTGTACTGGATGTTGATCGGGTCGTTCGGGCTCAGCCCGGCCATCCGGCGCGGCAGGGCGTCGGGGTCGAGACCGCGGCCCGACTCGACGAGCGTGGCCAGGTCGTCGGTGTCGAGGTAGACCACCGTCTCCAGCGTCGGGCACTGGTCCCGGGTCTGCTCGACCATGCTGCGGTAGTCGCTGGTCTTGAAGCTGGACGCCGCCACCAGGAGCCGCAGCCCTGACTGGTTGACCGCGTAGGCGAGCTCGTGGGTGCGGTAGCTCGGGTTGATGTTGACCAGCACCACGCCGGCCTTGGCGGCGGCGAACTGGGTGAGCGTCCACTCGGCGCAGTTGGGCGCCCAGATGCCGGCGCGGTCGCCCGGCTCGAGCCCGGACGCGATCAGGCCGCGCGCCAGGTCGTCGACGTCACGGTTGAGCTCCGCCCAGGTCCAGCGGCGCCCGGAGGCGACCTCGACGAGCGCCTCACGGTCGGCGTGCTCGGCCGCCGTCCGCTCGAAGTTGGCTCCGATGGTCTCCTCGAGCAGGGCTGGCTCGAGCTCTCCGGTGGCGGCGGCATCCATGTGCGCAACCTACGGCGCCCGACGTTGCCGTGGGGTTGGGCCCCACTGGACAGGTGGAGGGCTGGCGTAAGGTCCACCCGTGCCCGACGCCCCCGCTCCCGCTCCCGAGGAGCCCACGAAGCGC
>JBAZRQ010000380.1:0-3523 GCA_041662925.1 Nocardioides sp.
AGCCGGCGAACGTCGTGTGGTTGTCGCCGACCTTCAGCGTGAAGTAGGAGACCAGGAACAGCACCACGCAGACGGCGGACAGGCCGAACAGGGCGGCGACCTGGCGCTCGGCGCGCTTGGCCAGCCTCTCGTCGACGTCGGTCGGCCGCCAGCTGTGCGGCGGCAGGCCCGGGTTGGCGATCGGTTCTTCGATCGTGGCCGGGAGGTGGCCGTGGTTGTCGTCGCTCACGCGTCCGTTCCCTTCATGGGCGCCTTGGTCGTGCGCGTGCTGTGGGCAGCGATCCAGATCGCGAAGCCGACGAGCCCGCCGATCCCCACGAACCAGGCGAACAGCCCCTCACTCACGGGGCCGAGTCCGCCGAGGCCGAACCCGCCGTACTCGGGCTGGTCGCGCATGGTCTCGATGTAGGCGACCACGTCGCGCTTCTCCTCGGGCGTCAGGTTGCCGTTGGAGAAGACGTCCATGTTGCCGGGGCCGGTGAGCATGGCCTCGTAGATGTGCTCGGGGGAGGTGTTGAGGATGCTGGGGGCCTGGCCGCCGCGGGGCATGGCGCCGCCGTTGCCGCTGAAGTTGTGGCAGGCGGTGCAGTTGGTGAGGAAGATCTGCCCGCCGCGGGAGATGGCCTCCTCGCGCTGCTCGTCGTCCAGTCCCTCGAGGCTGTAGTCGCTCTCGTCGGGGATGGCCGGGCCGGGGCCCAGCGATCCGACGTAGGCGGAGAGCGCCGCGATCTCCTCGTCGTTGAAGACAGGGGACTTCGCCGCGCCCTGGGCGCCGGGCTGCACCAGCGGCATCCGTCCGGTACCGAGCTGGAAGTCGGCGGCCGCCGCTCCCACGCCGGCCAGGGACGGGCCGTACTGGGTGCCGCCCTCGGTGAGGACGCCCTCGCCGTTCTGGCCGTGGCAGAAGACGCAGCTGACCAGGAAGAGCTCGCGGCCCTCCTCGATCAGGGCAGCGTCGGACTCGGCCTGCTCGGCCTGGGCGGGCGCGAACGCGGCGTAGAGGCTGCCGGTCAGCCCCAGGCCCAGCATCAGCATCGCGATGCCGGCGAGCCGGCCACGGCGGTGCCGGGACAGGCGTCCGGCAGTTCGGTTCAGGAGGCGCACATTGAGTCCTTGCGGGTCACTGGATGAGGTAGATCGTGGCGAACAGCCCGATCCACACGACGTCGACGAAGTGCCAGTAGTAAGAGACGACGATCGCGCTGACCGCCTGCTCGTGGGTGAACTTGCGCGCGATGTAGGTGCGCCCGAGGACGAACAGGAACGCGATCAGGCCACCGGTCACGTGGAGCCCGTGGAACCCGGTCGTGAGGTAGAACATCGTGCCGTAGGCCGAGTCGGGGATCGTGATCCCCTCCTGGATCAGCGTGGCGTACTCGATGGCCTGCCCGGCGATGAAGATCGCCCCCATCACGTAGGTGAGGATGAACCACTCCCGCAGGCCCCAGCCCTTGACGGCCGTGACCGAGCCCGAGCGCCCCACCTGGCCGCGCTCGGCGGCGAACACGCCGAGCTGGCAGGTCAGCGAGGACAGCACCAGGATCGTGGTGTTGACCGCCGCGAACGGCACATCCAGGACTGCGGTGTTCTGCGCCCAGAGGTCGGTGCTCACCGCCCGGATGGTGAAGTAGGAGGCAAATAGGGCAGCGAAGAACATCAGCTCACTGGAGAGCCAGATGATCGTCCCTACCGCCACCATGCTCGGACGGTCATGGTGTCCGTGCAGTCGGGATGCCGGAATCGCTGCTGGAGCTGTCGTCGCCACGCGGACATTATGTCGGTGACTCGGGCTGAGGGCGACCCGACCCCCTTTCTGGGCGCGTCATAAAGTTCACACCGTGCCCATATCGACGATCGTGACCGCTGTCTTGGCGGTCGAAGACCTCCCGCGACCCTCGTTCGGGTCGTTCCTCGGGGAGTGGGGGCTGGCGCCGCTGCCCCTGGTCGTGACGGTGTGGGCGGTGGGGCTCTACCTGCTCGGGGTGCGGACCCTCCACCGCCGCGGTGACCACTGGCCGGTCGGGCGCACGCTCGCCTTCGTGGTGCTGGGGATGGGCTCGTTCTACGTCGCCACCTCGTCGGGCTTCGCCGCCTACGACACCGTGCTGCTGAGCGTCCACATGGTCCAGCACATGGTGTTGTCGATGCTCGTGCCCCTCGCGCTGGCTCTCGGCGCCCCGATCTCCCTGGCGCTGCGCACGCTTCCGGCGGCTCCCCGGCGCTGGCTGCTCGTCGTACTGCACTCCCGGGTCGCGAAGGTGCTGTCCTTCCCGCCCCTGGCCTTCGGGCTGTACGTCGTCTCGCCGTGGGCCCTCTACTTCTCCGGCTGGTACGACGCCTCGCTCAGCTCCGCCTACGTCCACGAGATGATGCACGTGCACCTGGTGCTCGTCGGCACCCTGTTCTTCTGGCCGCTGGTGGGCATCGACCCGCTGCCCGGCCGGGTCGGCTACCCGTTCCGGGTGCTGCTGACGGTGATGACGCTGCCGTTCCACGCGTTCCTCGGCGTCACGATCATGGGTCAGGAGACGCTGCTGGGCGGCGATCACTACCCGTCGCTCGCCGACGGGCCGATGGGGACCTGGCTGCCCGACCCCTACGTCGACCAGGAGCTGGCCGGCGGGATCCTGTGGGGCGCGGGCGACCTGGTCGGGATCCTCTTCTTCGCCGTGCTGTTCACCCAGTGGGTGCGCTCGTCGATGAAGGAGGCGCAGCGCGAGGACCGGCGTCTGGACCTGGAGGAGGCGCGCGCCGCCCGGGCTGACCGTGTGGCCCAGGCGGACCGTGTGGGCCGCGACGCCGCCGGGACCGGTGAGCGGTAGCATCACGGCTGTGAGCGACTCCACCACGCGCAAGCTGAAGGTCCTCGTCTACAGCGACGACGTCAACACCCGCCAGCAGGTGATCCTCGCCCTCGGCCGCCGGCCGCACCCCGACCTGCCCGAGCTCGAGTACGTCGAGGTCGCGACCGAGCCGGTCGTCATCCAGAACATGGACGCCGGCCACATCGACCTGGCCATCCTCGACGGCGAGGCGGTGCCCGCGGGCGGTCTCGGGATCGCCAAGCAGCTCAAGGACGAGATCTACGAGTGCCCGCCGGTCGTCGTGCTCACGGGCCGGCCGCAGGACGCCTGGCTCGCGACCTGGTCGCGCGCCGAGGCCGCCGTACCCCACCCGATCGACCCGATCCAGCTGGCCGAGTCCGTCGTGGCCCTGCTGCGGGCGCGGGTCCCCGCGCAGGCGTGACCTGGCCCGACGTCCTCAGCGCCCTGGTCGCGGGCTCCGACCTGTCGTCGGAGCAGGCCACCTGGGCGATGGGGGAGATCCTCTCCGGTGAGGCGACCCCGGCCCAGATCGCCGGCTTCGCGGTGGCGCTACGCGCCAAGGGCGAGACCATCGACGAGGTCACGGGACTGGTCGAGGCGATGTACGCGCGGCGTACCCCGATCTCGGTTCCGGGGCGCCTGCTCGACGTGGTCGGCACGGGTGCCGACCGGTCGATGTCGGTCAACATCTCCACGAT
>JBAZRQ010000381.1:0-3516 GCA_041662925.1 Nocardioides sp.
TACGACGGCAGCGGCGAGCGCGAGCGCGACGACCAGCGGGCGGGTGCGCGGGCCGTCGGCGGCGGCCGCGGCCAGGCCCTGGCCGCCGAGCGTGGCGGCGGTGACGAAGGCGCCCTGCAGCACCACGACCAGGAAGCCGACCCCGAGCGGGGTCTCGGTGGCGTCGAGCGTCACGGTCAGGTTGCCGAGCAGGGCCGCGAGGACGCCGGCCACGAGGGCGACGACCCAGCACACGAGGACCGGGATCCGGGTGGCCCGTGGCAGCAGCGCCAGCACGGCCGCCACGAGGACGACCAGCCCGAGCCACCACGGGGCGCCCAGGTCGCCGAGCCGGCCGGTGAGGAGGTCGAGGGCGTCCGGGGCGGGGGTGGGCAGCCGGCCGATGTCGAGCACCAGCCCCTCGGCAGCGCCGTGCAGCGCCGAGGGCAGC
Organism: Nocardioides sp.; assembly: GCA_041662925.1. Lineage (GTDB taxonomy): Bacteria > Actinomycetota > Actinomycetes > Propionibacteriales > Nocardioidaceae > Nocardioides. The sequence continues at coordinate 431 of JBAZRQ010000381.1, forward strand.
CACCAGGGGGCAAGCAGCACCGGCACCGCGAGGACCGCCGCGGCGGGCGGGCCCCACGTCGAGCGGTCGCGCATGGCGCTCGGCACGATCGCGAACGCCGCGGCGACCACCACCAGTCCGACGGTCAGCCCGAACAGCCAGGCCACGGGAGCGAACGCGGTGGCCAGGGCCAGCAGCAGCGCGGTGCGCCACCCGGCCCGCCAGCGGCGGTCCACCGACGGGTCGGCGAAACCGAGGGCCGCGTGAGCGAGCCAGGGCAGCAGCATGGCTGTGACGACCGGGCCGAGCCGGCCGTCGCCCCAGGCCCCGCTGGCCACCGGGACCAGTGCGTAGGTCGTGGCCCCCCACAGCAGCACCCAGCGCGGCGCGCCCCGGGTCGAGACGAGCCGACCGGTCACGCGCAGGAAGCGCCAGGCGCCCCAGGCACTGACGGGCACCGCGAGCACCAGCAGGGCAGACACCGTGAGCGTGGTGCCGAGCACCGAGGCGAGCAGCGCGAGGGGCAGGACGTAGGCCGGGGCCGGCACGGCGGTGCCCTGGCCGAGCGCGTGCCAGGTGTCCAGGTGCAGGCTCCACCAGTCGCCGGCCGACGCGGGCACCGGCGACAGCCCACCGCCGACGACCGAGCCGAAGGCGTCGCGGGCGCCGATCAGCGAGGCGACGACGAACAGCGCGAGCAGCACCGCGATCGGGTTGGTGAGGAACCGCGCGGCCAGGCCGGTGTCCTCGAAGGCCTCGTCGTCGTCATCGGCGGGCGGCCGGCGCGCGGCCAGCGACGACGGGTCGCGCTCGATCGCCGCGGCGCGGCGACGCTCCGCCACGTCGGCGGCCTGGTGGGTGGCGGCTGCGGCGAGGTCGCTGACGAAGTCGAGCCCGTGGCGGTAGGGCAGCCAGGTGGGCGCCAGCAGCGCGCGCACCTCGTCGGCGTCGGCCACCTGGCGTCCCTGCCGCTCGCGCCTCGCGGCGAGGATCTGCCGCGGGCTGGAGTAGAGCGACACCAGCGCCGCCAGCTCGTCGAGGGCCTCCCCGACCGAGCGGACCAGCAGGAAGCCGATCATCCGCACCAGCGTCCCGAGCCCCAGGCGCAGCCACTGGAACGGCAGGAAGCGGGCGCGGGTGTTGACCAGCAGCGTGTAGAGCGCGGCCCGCCGCTCCTGGTAGTGCGTGTGCCGTCCCGTGAGCGGGGTACGACGGATCCCGCGGTGGGCGGCCTCGGCGTGGAACACCACGGCCTGCGGGACGACCAGCGTGGTGTGGCCGGCGGCGGCGGCGCGCCAGCCGAAGTCGATGTCGTTGCCGAAGATCGGCAGCTGGTCGTCGAAGCCGCCCAGCTCCTCGAGCACGGTGCGGCGCACGAGCATGCCGGCGGTGTTGACGGCGAGCACCCGGCGTACGGCGTCGTGCTGGCCCTGGTCGTACTCGCCCCGCTCGAGCCCGGTCTCGCGCCGCCCGGTGCCGGAGATCGTGACCCCCACCTCGAGCAGGCGGCGCAGCGAGGGCCACTCGCGCAAGGTCGGCCCGAGCACGTCGGCCTCGGGGTGGTCAGCGGCGGCGGCGAGCAGCGCGGCGAGCGCGCCCGGCGCGGGGTTGGCGTCGTCGTGGAGGATCCACACCCACTCGACCGGCTCCCCGGTCGTGCGCAGGTGCTCGAGCCCCAGCTCGACCGCCGCCGGGAAGTGCGTGGACCCGGGCACCCGCAGGACGGAGCCGCCGGACGGCGACAGCGCCTGCTCGAGCAGGTCGGCGCTCTCGTCCTTGCTGGCGGTGTCGACGGCGACCACGCGGTCGACGGGGCGGGTCTGCGCGCCCAGCCCCTCGAGCACCGCGGGGAGCCAGCGCGCGCCGTCGTGGCTGACGAGCAACGCGGCTACAGAGGTCCCGGACACGGTCGGCCACACTAGCCGCGTCGGGTGATGCCCCGAAAATGAAGGAACCCCGGCCGCTCGGGCCGGGGTGATCCTTCGAGCGTCAGACTGCGCGCTTCTTCAGCTTGCGGCGCTCCCTCTCGGAGAGACCGCCCCAGATGCCGAAACGCTCGTCATTGAACAACGCGGCCTCGAGACAGTCGTCTCGGACCTCACAGGTGAGACAGACCTTCTTGGCCTCTCTCGTCGACCCCCCCTTCTCGGGGAAGAACGCCTCAGGATCGGTCTGCGCGCACAGCGCGCGGTCCTGCCAACCCGCATCCTCGGCATCCGGTTCGAGCAAGAACAGCTCTCTCACGGTTTACACCCTTTCGACCCAGCAACACCCCGAACAACACTGTGGGAATTACATGCCTGTCGTACACCGGAAGTCAAGCCCTGATCTGCTAAGGGGCAGACCACTTCGACACGGACTCGGAGCGGTGCGGCAGGGTATCGGCCATGGCACAGCAGATCACGGTCCTGTCCGGCGGCATGGGCGGAGCCCGGTTCCTGCAAGGGCTCACGCACGGCATCGCCTCCGGCACCCTGCCCGGCGTGGCCCCCGATGCCCAGGTGACGGTGGTCGCAAACACCGCCGACGACATCTGGGTGCACGGCCTCAAGGTCTGCCCCGACCTCGACACCGTGATGTACACGCTGGGCGACGGCATCGACCTCGAGCGCGGCTGGGGCCGGCGCGAGGAGACCTGGAGCGTCAAGACCGAGCTCGCCGAGTACGGCGTGGAGCCGACCTGGTTCGGCCTCGGCGACCGCGACGTGGCGACCCACCTGGTGCGCACCCAGATGCTCGACGCCGGCTACCCGCTCTCCGCCGTCACCGAGGCCCTGTGCCGCCGCTGGCAGCCAGGCGTGAAGCTGCTCCCGATGACCGACGACCGCGTCGAGACCCACGTCGCGATCGCCGACCCCGAGACGGCGAGCGGGCGCCGGGTCGTGCACTTCCAGGAGTACTGGATCCGGCTGCGGGCCTCCGTCCCCGCCGAGGCCGTGCTCTTCGTGGGGCTCGACGACTCCACCCCGGGCCCCGGGGTGATCGACGCGATCACCGACGCCGACCTGGTGCTGCTGCCGCCGTCCAACCCGGTGGTCTCGATCGGCACCATCCTCGGCGTCCCCCGGGTGCGCGAGGCCCTGGTCGCCACCAAGGCACCCGTGGTC
>JBAZRQ010000382.1:0-3514 GCA_041662925.1 Nocardioides sp.
AGCCCCCCGACCCGTTCGCCGGGGCGCCCGTGCCGGACCTGACCCGGACCAGGCCCAAGGTGGCCGAGATGGTGGGCTGGACCTGCTTCGACAGCGACGCGATCAGTGCTCGCTCCCTCTCCGCCGGGCTCCCGGGCTACGCGATGGGCATCTACGTGAAGCTGTTGGTCCCGGTGATCGCCGGAGAGCCCACCCGCTCGATCTCGCGGGCGGCTGCCGCCGCCGACTATGCCTCCAGCAGCCTCGCCGGGAAGATGCACTTCGACTCCTGGAGCTTCATGAACGCCGACCTGACCCTCCACCTGTCCCGGATCCCGGCTGACGAGTGGATCGGACTCGCCGGGACGGCGGTCATCGACCCGAACGGCAGTGGTCTGAGCATCGCCCAGCTGTTCGACCCGAACGGTCGACTCGGGCAGTCGATCCAGTCGCTGGTCGTGGAGGCGCGCACCCGGGTGGGGTGACCTCCGCACCGCGCGACGTTCGCATTCGTGCGCACTCGGCCCGCCACGCGGGCCTAGCAGATTCTCGAAACACAAGATGACCGGTACCATTCATCTCGTCGTTCATTCTCGCCTGTCAGGGCGCTGCGTCAGTCCGGACGACCGCCCAGGAGGTAGCGATGGCCGAGGCCACAGAAGAGACCGGTACGACCGCCGCGACCATCGACGGCGAAGGGTCGTGGCGCGACCGCGCCCTGGAGCGCTCGCTCCGTACGGCGAAGGCGAAGGCGGTCTCGCGCAGCGACCGGTTCATCGCGACCGCGATGGAGATCCTCCAGGAGACCGGCCGGAGCGACTTCACGGTCCAGGAGCTCGTCGATCGGTCGCGCACGTCGCTGCGGTCGTTCTACCAGTACTTCTCCGGCAAGGACGAGCTGCTGCTCGCCCTGCTCGAGGAGTCGATCGCGCAGTCCGTCGCGGCCTGGCGGGAGCGGGTCGACGGCCAGGACACACTCACGGCACTGAAGACCGTGGTCACCAGCATCTACGGCGGCGCGAAGGACGGGGCCGAGCCCGGGGTCACCGGCGCGAGCGGGCTCAACCGCGGCCTGGCGCCGTACCACGTCGGACTCGCCGACAGCCACAGCGCCGACTACCAGCGTGCTGTCGCGCCCATGGCGCGGCTCATCCACGAGCTCATCGCCCGCGGGGTCGAGGAGGGCGTGATTCGCACCGACCTGCCCGCGGACAAGCTGACCGCGGTGTTCATCCAGGCCGTCATCGGCGCGGCACTGTTCACCGCGCTGTCGAAGTCGAACGCCGATCGCAAGGCCGACGCCGACGCGATGTGGGAGTTCTGCCGGCTCGGGCTGGTCGGTGCCGAGAAGTAGTCGCCTTTCGCAGGCGACTCGACCGGCCCGACCAGTGCGGTCGGGCCGGTCGATCGTCCGTCAGCCCTTGGGGCCGAAGCGCAGCGCGCCGTCGATCCGGATGGTCTCGCCGTTGAGGTAGTCGTTGTCGATGATCGAGAGCGCCAGCTTGGCGTATTCGACCGCGCGGCCCATGCGCTTGGGGAACTGCACGCCCTGTGCGAACCGTTCGGCCGCCTGCTCCTCGGTCATGAAGTCCCCGAAGGCGGGGGTGTAGAAGGTTCCCGGAGCGATGCAGTTCACCCGGATCCCGGCGACCGCGAGGTCACGTGCGGCAGCGATGGTCATGCCGACGACACCGCCCTTGGCGGCGGCGTAGGGGACCTGGCCGACCTGGCCCTCGAACGCGGCAATGCTGGCTGTGGTGATGATGACGCCGCGGCCGCTCTCGCCGACCGACTCGTTCTTGGCCGTCTGCTCCGCGGCCAGACGCATCACGTTGTAGGTGCCGATCAGGTAGAAGTCGAGCGTCTTGCGGAACCCGTCGAGCGCCAGGGCCGAACCGTCCTTGCCGACGAGCCGTCCGGCAAGGACCGGGCCGCCGTGCGGGGTCAGCGTCACGCGGAGCGGGGCCATCTCCTGTGCGGCGGCGATGGCCGCGCGGACGTCCTCCTCCTTGCGCACGTCGGTCTTCACGTAGACGACGTTGTCGCTGCCGAGCTCCTCGACCATCGCCGCGCCCTTGTCGTCGGACACGTCCGCGACGACCACCTTCGCGCCGGCTTTGACGAGGTGTCGGGTGGTCTCGCCGCCGAAGCCGCCACCGCCTCCGGTGACGAGTGCGCTTGCGCCTTGCAGATTCATGGATCCTCCTAGTCAGGAACTGAGAACTGGATTACCATATCTGAGAAATTGCATTCGCACGTGGACCCGGATCCACCCAGTTCAGGAGACTGTCGATGACCGAAGCAGTGATCGTTGCCGGAGCCCGCACCGCCATCGGGACGGCGTACAAGGGGTCGCTGGTCAATGTCAGTGCCTTCGAGCTGGCCGAGGCGGTCGTCAAGGACCTGGTGGTCCGGGCGGGGCTCTCCGGGGACCAGATCGACGACCTGGTGCTCGCCGAGAACCTGTACGGCGGCGGCGTCGTCGGTCGCCACGTCGCGGTCTCGGCCGGGCTGACCTCCGTGCCGGGTCTGTCCCTGAACCGGCACTGCGCCGCCGGACTGAGCGCGATCAGCGTGGCTGCGGCGAACATCATGGCCGGGATGCAGCAGACCGTGATCGCCGGTGGCACGAACTCGCAGTCCACGGCGCCACGCACCAGCTGGCGCGACCCGGCCACCGGCGAGGAGCACAAGTTCTGGATCTCGCCCTCGCACCCGAACACGCCGACGGCCCCGAACATGGACATGAGCCTCACCGTCGGCCACAACACGGCCGTCGAGGCCGGCCTGACCCGTCTCGACATGGACGAGTGGACCTTCGAGTCGCACCGCAAGGCGCTCGCCGCCATCGCGGCCGGCCACTTCGCCGGAGAGATCGTGCCCCTGAAGGTCGACCGGGGCGATGAAGGCACCGCACTCTTCGAGGTCGACGAGCACCCGCGGGCCAGCACCATGGAGAAGCTCGCCTCGCTCAAGGTCCTCCACCCCGAGATCGACGGCTTCGAGGTCACCGCCGCGAGCTCGGCCGGCCTCAACGATGCCGCCGCCGGGCTGGTGCTGATGTCCGCGGAGAGGGCAGCGGAGCGGGGCCTGAAGCCGCTGGCAGTCGTCAGGAGCTGGGCCAGCGTGGGGGTGGCACCGGAACGCACCGGGATGGCTCCGATCGAAGCCATCCCGAAGGCCCTGGCGCTGGCGGGTGGTCGAGCGGTCTCCGACGTCGACCTCTGGGAGATCAACGAGGCCTTCGCGTCGGTGCCGATCGCGGCGACCCGCGCGCTGGGGATCGACCCGTCGCTCGTCAACCCGGTCGGCAGCGGCTGCAGCCTCGGGCACCCGATCTCGGCGAGCGGCGCCCGGATGATCGTCAGCCTGGTCAACGAGCTCGGCCGCCGCGGTGGCGGCACCGGTGTCGCGGCGATGTGTGCCGGCGGCGGCATGGGCCAGGCGGTCGTTCTCGAGGTGGCAGGTTCCTGATGACTGGAACGGTCGTCAACGACGTCCTCGCCGGGGTCAAGGTCCTCGAGGTGGCAGCCTG
>JBAZRQ010000383.1:0-3489 GCA_041662925.1 Nocardioides sp.
GAGCACCATCCCGGCGATGTCACTGCCGACGACGATCCGGGTGCCGCGCAGCCGCACGGTCTTGCCCGACGGCAGCTCGATCTCGTCGACGCGCCGCTCGGCCCGGCTCATCATGTAGCGGGCGTGGTCCTGGAGGGTGCGTTGGTCTGCGGGGTCGAACAGGCTGTGGGTCAGGGCGTTGCCCATCACGACTTCGCCGCCCACCGCGAGGACGGCGCCCCGCGTGCGGGCGTCGAGACGGATGAACGTCTCGAAGAGGGCCTGCTGGCACTGGCTGCGGTCGAGCAGCAGGTTGCGCTCGATGTCGTGGGCAGCCGAGCGGACGATCGAGTGCATCAGCGGGCTGGAGTGCTCCGTGAGACAGCTGATGTCCAGCACACCCTCGACGCGCCCGGTCAGTGGGTCGCGGATCGGAGCCCCGGCGCAGGCGAAGGGCTGCAGGCGCTCGTGGAAGTGCTCGGGGCCGACGATGTGGATCGGCTGTCCCGACTCGAACACGGTGCCGACCCCGTTGGTGCCCACCCCGCCCTCGGCGTACTCGAAGCCGGGTGCGAACGACACGTCGTCCAGCAACATCCCGATCGTGCGGTTGGTGTCGGTCCGGCTGAGGATCCGTGCCTTGGCATCGGTCACCGCGATGCTGAGCGGGATGTCGGCCGTCTCCTCGCTGAGCCGGTCGACGATCGGGCGCGAGCAACGCATCAGCCGCGACGTGACGTCCACGTTGTCGTGGTACGGCGCCTGAGAGGTCGCCGCATCGACGCCCGCTGAGAAGGAGCGCTCCCACGACGCGGCCACGATGGGCGGCACCTCGTGCGGACCGCCGGTTCCGGTGCGCAGGAACTGCGCGCGCGCGGCGGCTGTCCGCAGGCGTCGCTCGGCAGCGTTGGGCACAGATAACTCCCTGGGGTTTGCGAGGTTCCCTTCCATCATGTCTCGCGCAGCCGCCGCTGGGCAGGGGTCGGGCTGTCTCATTGTGAGACACGTCACCTCATGAGACGCCCGTCACGGTTGTGACCTGGCCTCGGCCGCTCCGCACCGGCGGACAGTCACCACCCTCACCGACCGCAAGGGAACCTCCATGCAACGTCTGATCAACATCGACAACGGCGGCACGTTGACCGACATCTGTGTCTGGGACGGGAAGAAGTTCGTCTTCACCAAGACCCTGACCACGCCGTTCGACCTCTCCCAGTGCCTCTTCGACGGCATCACCAAGGCGTCGGAGAGTGTCTTCGGCGCTCGCGACCTCGAGGCGCTTCTGCACAGCACCCAGCACATCCGGTACTCGACGACGCAGGGGACCAACGCCCTGGTCGAGCGCAAGGGGCCGAGCATCGGCCTGGTCGTCGACGACCACGCGGTGGTCTCGGAGCTGCGGGCGACCGCCCCGGAGGCCGACCTCTTCGACGACCTGGTCGGCCCGCGGGTCGCAGTGATCGACCTGGACGCCGACGAGGAGACGCTCGCCTTCGACCTCGTCCAGCAGGTCAACCGCCTGACCACCGAGGGTGCGGCACGCATCGTGGTCGCGGTCGGGGAGTCCGACGGTGAGGCAGAGCGCCGGCTCCGCGGCATCCTGTTGCGTAGGTTCCCCCGGCACCTGCTGGGCTCGGTGCCCTTCCTGTACTCCTGGGAGTTCGCCCCCGACCGGGTGCGGGCCCGCCGGATCTGGTCCGGGGTCGTGAACTCGTTCCTCCACCCCGTCATGGAGCGGTTCCTCTACAACGCCGAGGACCGGTTGCGCGAGCACCGGGTGCAGAACCCACTGTTGGTCTACCGCAACGACGGCGCCTCGTCCCGGGTGGCCAAGTCCGTCGCGCTCAAGACCTACTCGTCCGGCCCCCGCGGTGGCCTCGAGGGGACCCGCGCCCTTGCCAACGCCTACGGCCTGGACCACGTGCTGATGATGGACGTGGGCGGCACCACGACCGATGTCGGCAGCGTGCGCGACGCGTCCATCGCCACCGACAAGAGGGGCTCGGTCAAGGGCGTTCCGATCTCGTTCCCGATGAGCAACGTGCACTCGGCCGGGGTCGGCGGGAGCTCGATCATCGCCGTGCGTGACGGAGCCGTCCACGTCGGCCCGGAGAGCGTGGGAGCCGCCCCCGGACCGGCCTGCTTCGGTTTCGGTGGGAAGAGCGCCACGATCACCGACGTCAACCTGCTGCTCGGGGTGCTCGACCCGGACACCTACCTCGAGGGAGAGTTCGCCCTCGACGCGGAGCGATCGAAGACAGTCATCACCGAGTCCGTCGCCGAGCCGCTCGGCGTCAGCCTGGAGGAGGCCCTGCTCCTCATGGAGGCGGCCTACTTCGCCAAGATCGCGGAGTCCTTCAGGCACCTCGTCGACGAGTCCGGCCGTACGACGCTGGCCGCGTTCGGCGGCGCAGGCCCGATGAGCGCCTGCGGTGCCGCCCGGCTGACCGGCGTACGCCGCGTGCTCGTGCCGCAGATGGCCGCCGTCTTCTCGGCGTTCGGCATCAGCTTCTCCGACATCGGCCGAAGCTACGAGGTGGGGCTCATCGCGGCCACCGCCGATCTCGCCGAGGCAGCGCACACGACTCTGCTCGCGCGGGCGGAACGGGACATGTTCCAGGAGGGCTACGGCCTCGACGCGTGCACGCTCCGCTGGCTGCTGTCCGTCGAGGACGAGCACGGGATCGTGGTGTCCGAGACGGCGTACGTCCCTGGGGACGCGCCGCAGGCCGAACCGGGCCAGCTCGTGTCATTGAAGCTCGACGTCTCGGCCGAGCTTCCCCATGCCCAGTTGGCCGCCGAGACCCACGTGGCTGCGACGCCGGCGGTGGCCTCCGGGAAGCGTGTGGTGCGTTCCTCCGCGTCGCAGGCCGACGAGGTGCCCGTCTACGTCCTCGACGACCAGGCACCCGGGGCCACGGCCGCCGGCCCGGCCATCGTCGAAGGGCCCTTCTTCACCGCCCGTGTCCTTGCGGGCTGGCGGCTGGACGTGACCTCCAACGGCGACCTGATCCTCACCGACCCCACCCACTGACCGCGGACCACGACAAGAGAGCTGACACCGCCATGCGAGTCCCCATGACCGAGTACCTCCTGATCGACCTCGACACCGAGCGCTGGGTGTGCCGCGTCTGCGAGCACGACCTCGCAGATGCTCGCGGCAACTACAAGGAGGGCACGCTCGTCTACGACCGTGACCCCCGCGAGGTCCACCAGCCGATCATCGACCCGGAGAAGTACGAGTTCACGTTCTCTCCCGACCCGGGCTACTGCCGGATCCTCGAGTACTACTGCCCGACCTGCGCCACTCAGCTCGAGACCGAGTACGTCCCGCCGGGCCACCCGCCGACGGTCGACATGCTCTGGGACATCGACTCGCTCCGTGCCCAGTGGCAGGCCCGCGGCACCGACCCCATGACCACCATCACCTACGGCCCCGGCGACGACGTGCAGAAGCACGCCGCGCACGCGCACGGCTGATCACCGACCACGGAAGGAGACCACCACTAT
>JBAZRQ010000384.1:0-3487 GCA_041662925.1 Nocardioides sp.
GGCCGCGTCCGCGCCCCAGGTCACCCGGCCGCCGACCCCGCCGGGCACCAGTCCGTCGAGCACGGCCACCACGGCGGTGGTGTCGCGCTGCACGAGGAACCTGCGTACGTCGGGGGGCAGCTCGCCGCCGTCGACCGTGATCACCACGGTGTCCCCCACCACCTCCGCGCGCGGGATCGCGAACGCGAAGCTCAGGTCGATGAAGCGCAGCGCGAGCTCCATGGCGTCGAGCACCGTGCGGCTGGCCAGCATCGCGTAGCCGAACGCCCCGAAGGTCGAGGCGCGGTAGCGCTCCCCCACCTCCACGCCGACCTCGCCCAGCAGGCCGCGCAGCGTCCGCACCACGGTGAGCTCCTGCGCCGCGGTCACCTCGCCGTCGGCGAGGTCCTCGGGGCGCAGCCCGGTCCCCGCGAGGGCCCGGCCCGCGCCGACGCCGCGCGACCCGGCGTACTCCACCAGGAGGAGGACCGCCGTCGCCGACCTCGGGAAGCCCCAGTCGACCGCCGCCGGTGCGGGGAGCTCGGCGCGCAGGGACGGCATGTCCGGAATTATCAACCCAAAGCGCTGATCCACCTCCCGGCGTACCGCCATCCGGCCCTACGTTCTCCCCCATGAGCACTCGCGTCGTCATCATCGGGGCCGGCTTCGGAGGCCTCGGCGCCGCCCGCGCCCTCAAGCAGCAGGGCATCACCGACATCACCGTCCTCGAGCGCGCCGACAACGTCGGCGGGGTGTGGCGCGACAACACCTACCCGGGCGCCGCCTGCGACGTCCCGTCGCCGCTGTACTCGTGGTCGTGGGCGATCAACCCGGCCTGGGGCCGCCGCTACTCCCCGCAGCCCGAGATCCTCGACTACATCCGCGACGCGGCAGCCCGCGAGGGCCTGCTCGACCTCGTGCAGACCGGGGTCGAGGTCACGGGTCTCACCTACGACGACGCCGCCCGGTTGTGGCACGTGACCACCGCGAGCGGTACGACGTACGACGCCGAGGTGGTCGTGACCGCCGTCGGGCAGCTGTCCAACCCGGTGGTCCCCGACCTGCCCGGCGCCGACACGTTCGCCGGCCCGGCCTTCCACTCCGCGCAGTGGCGCCACGACGTCGACCTGGCCGGCAAGCGGGTGGCCGTGATCGGCACCGGTGCGAGCGCGATCCAGTTCGTGCCGGGCATCGCCGACGAGGTCGCGGCGATCACGATCTTCCAGCGCTCCGCCCCCTACGTGCTGCCCAAGCCCGACCAGGAGTACCGGCCGCGCCACCACCGCGCGTTCGCCCGGCTCCCGTGGCTGCTGGGCGCCGAGCGGCGCTCGGTGTTCCACCTGACCGAGCTCTACAACCGCGCCCTCGGCGGCGACTCGCGGGTCACCAAGCCGCTGATCGCGGCCCTGCGCACCGCGTGGCGGCTGACCCTGCGGCGCCAGGTGCACGACCCGGAGCTGCGCCGCAAGCTGGTGCCGGACTACCCGATCGGCTGCAAGCGGCTGCTCTTCTCCAACGACTGGTACCCCGCACTCAACCGCGACCACGTCGACGTCGTGACCGAGCGCGTCTCCGCGATCGAGCCCGGCGGGGTGCGCACCGCCGACGGCCGGCTGCACGAGGCCGACGTACTGATCTGGGGCACGGGGTTCGCCGCCACTGAGTTCCTCGCGGCGATCACCGTCACCGGCGCCGGCGGCGCCGACCTGCACCAGCTCTGGGACGACGGCGCACGCGCCCACCTCGGCGTGAGCGTGCCGGGGTTCCCCAACCTGTTCTGCATCTACGGGCCCAACACCAACCTCGGCGGCAGCTCGATCATCGCGATGATGGAGGCCCAGGCCGGCTACATCGCGCAGGTCACGCGCCGGATCGCCGACGGCGGCGCGCACGCGGTCGCCGTACGCCCCGAGGTGGCCGACGCCTACGACAAGGAGATGCAGTCGCGCCTGTCCACCAGCGCCTGGGCCAGCTGCAACAGCTGGTACGTCGATGGCTCCCGGATCACCACCAACTGGCCCGGCCTCGTCTCGGAGTACCAGCGCCGGACCGCCGACGTCGACTGGGACGAGCTCGAAGAGGTCGGGTCGGCGGCGAGGTAGTCCCTCACCCCTGAGCGAATGAGAGGCCTCTTACTCGCTCTCCTGTTGGTGACTATCCCAACGAGACGGGTCAGCCGACGGCGGCCTGCGTCTTCGCCCAGCGGTAGTCGGCCTTGCCGGAGGGCGAGCGCTGCAGCTCGGTGACGCGCAGGATCGCCTTGGGGCACTTGTAGCGGGCGACGTGCTTGCCGGCCTCGGCGATGATCTCCTCGTCGCTGGCGTCACTGTCCTCGACCAGCTGGACGATGGCGACGACCTCGCTCCCCCAGCGCTCGGAGGGGCGGCCGACCACGACCACGTCGCGTACGGCGGGGTGTGCGGCCACGGCGCGCTCGACCTCCTCGACGAAGATCTTCTCGCCGCCGGAGTTGACGGTGACGCCGTCACGGCCGAGCAGCTCGATCCGACCGTCCTCGAGCAGGTTGGCGCGGTCGCCGGGCACCGACCAGCGCACGCCCTCGATCACCGGGAACGTGCGGGCGGTCTTGTCGGGGTCGCCGAGGTAGCCCAGCGGGATCCGGCCGCGGAGGGCCAGCCAGCCGCCACCCTCACCCGGCTGGAGCCTGCGGTCGAGGACGTCGTTGACGACCGTGGTGTCCTCCTGCGGGTTGAAGACCGCCGTGTCGGCCTCGGAGCCCTTGGCGGAGTAGTGGTTCATCTGGATGCCGGTCTCCGACGAGCCCACGGCGTCGAGCAGCATGATGTGCGGCAGCACCTCGAGCAGCCGGCTCCGCACGGTCGGGCTCATCGGGGCGCCCCCGTTGCTGAAGGCGGCCACCGCGGACATGTCGTAGTCACCGCGCTCGAGCTCCTCGACCAGCGGCCGCGCGACCGCGTCGCCGACGACCGGGATGCTCAGGCACTTCTCCCGGACCGCGATGGACAGCGCGTCCGCGGGATCCATGCGGTGCACGTCGTCCGGGATCACGATCTTGCCGCCGGTCGTGAACATGTGGAACGCCGACCACTGGGCCGCCCCGTGCATGAACGGCGGCAGCATCAGCAGCGTCACCCCGCCGTGGGCGTCACGGGCGGCCTGCGCGATCTCGTCGTACGACGCGTAGGGCTCGGTGGTGCCGAACGGCAGCCCGCCCATCGCGGAGATGAACACGTCGTCGTGGCGCCAGATCACGCCCTTGGGCATGCCGGTGGTCCCACCGGTGTACATGATGAACAGATCGTCGCCGTCCGGCTCGGGCATCCCGCCGGCCGGAGCCGGCGTGGCCACGATCGACTCGTAGTCCACCGCACCGGGCAGCAGCGCGTTGCCGCTGTCGTCGGCCACCTGCACGAGCAGCTTCAGCCCCGGCACCTGCTCGCGCAGCGCGGCGACCTGCGGCGCGAACTCCGCGGCGTAGACGAGCGCGTCGGTCTTCGCGTCGTTGAGGAGGTAGAGCAGCTCCTCC
>JBAZRQ010000385.1:0-3487 GCA_041662925.1 Nocardioides sp.
CGAGCAGCTCGCCCATCTCGTGGATCATCGTCTGCCCGTCCCACGACAGGTCGGTGCTCGACTCGCCCTGGCCCGCGGCCGCATAGAGGTACGCCGCCAGGCACCGCGCGGACGCGGAGCGCGCGAGCAGCCGGCGGTCCTCGGCCCGGCCCACGGTGATCGGGCTGCCGGAGATGTTCGCGAGCACGGTGGCCCCGGCCAGCGCCGCCTCGGCGCTCGGCGGGATCGGGACCCACATGTCCTCGCAGACCTCGACGTGGAGCACGAGGCCGCGCACGTCGGTGGCCTCGAACAGCAGGTCGGGCCCGAGCGGGACCTCCTGGCCGGCGACCGTGGTCGTCCCGTCCAGGTCGTCGCCGGGTGCGAACCAGCGCCGCTCGTAGAACTCGCGGTACGTCGGCAGGTAGGACTTCGGGGCGACCCCCAGGATCCGGCCGCGGTGGATGACGACGGCCGCGTTGATCACCCGGTTGCCGTGGACCAGCGGCGCACCCACGACCAGGACCGGCAGCAGGTCGCCGGAGGCGTCGACCAGCTCGGCGATCGCGTCCTCGACCGCGTCGAGCAGCGTGTCCTGGAGGAACAGGTCGTCGATGGCGTACCCGCTCAGGCACAGCTCGGGGAAGATCGCCACCGCGACGCCGTCGTCGTGGCAGAGCCGGGCCTGCTCCAGCACGGTCCGCACGTTGGTCGCGGGGTCGGCGACCGCGATGGGGATCGTGCACGCGGCGACGCGCGCGAACCCGTGTGCGTAGGCCGAGTAGAAGTCCACGCTGGCAGTCTAGGGATCGCCGGGGTTCGTCAGTCCGAGACCAGGTTCCGTGGCGCGCTGACGAGCTGCAGGCTGTCCGGCCCGTCGGACACGTGGGTCAGCTCCCCCGTCTCCACGTCCCACGCCACGAGCGTCCACGGCTTGCCGAGCGTGGAGCCCTGCTTGAGCAGGACCGTGTGGTCGTCGAGCCAGGCGACCGGGCTGACCCCGCCGGGGTCGACGACGTTGCCGATGCTCGGGCTGTACTTCTTGCCGGCGATCGGCAGGTAACGAGTCGCGGTGTAGCCGTCCCGGTCGAGCACCACGAGACCGGGATGCTCGGGGGGCCCGTCGGCCCGCGGAACGCCGACGACGACGCCCACGACCCGCGTGTGGTTCGCCACCGGACTCCAGACGCGGCCCAGCGCCTCCGCCGACACGCTCCGCACCACGGTGTCGTCCTCGACGTCCTGGATCACGAGACCGTCCACCCCTTCGGCGAACGCGGCTCCCCCACCGTCCGGAGTGACGGCATACCCGAAGACCTGCAGGGCGTCGACGAGATCCAGCGCGGAGGAGACCCCCGCGTCGACGTCGACGACCCCGACAACGCCCGGGCCGGAGCTGCTCAGCACCAGTTGCGTGTCCCCCTGCCACTGGAGCCGGGTACCCGGGCTGGACCAGTACACCGCCGGCCCCGGGGGCAGGGGGACCTCGCGCCACTCGTAGCCGCCGTACCGGACGTCGGTCACGAAGAGCTTCCCGTTGCCGAGGTTCGCGAGCATGGTCCCGTCGTCGCTCAGGCTGGTCGTGTACGCCGAGCCCGAGGGCGCCTGCGTCCATCCCCACCGGCCGTCGCTCTCCAACAGGTGGATCCGCTCCAGACCGTCCGCGAACGCGAGACGAGCGGGCCCGGACAGCGGCAGCTCGAGGGGGCTGGACGGAAGCTCGATCGCGACGGGCAGCACCGACTCGCGTTGCGGGAGGTCGGCCGCGCCCTGCGGATCCCACGCCGCCTGCACCACGGCGGGTTCGCTGGGGTCGGGACCCACCGGAGGCTCGGTTCGGTCGTTGCCGGGTGCCTGGGTGGCGACCACGACGGCCACCACGGCCGCGGCGGCGACCGCCCCGGCCAGCACCCCCCGGCGACGCAGGCGCACGACCCGCGCCCGCGCGAGCGCCGAGACTGCGGCGTGCTGCGGTGCGGCCGCGGGCTCGATGCGGTCGGTGGCCCGGTCCAGCACGGAGAACAGGTCGGTCTCGTTCATCGGGTCCTCCCGATCAGGTCGAGCAGCTCGGGCGCGCCGTCTCGCAGGCGGGCCAGGGCGGTGGCGTTGGTGCTCTTCACGGTGCCGACGTTGACCCCCAGGATCTGGGCGGTCTCGCGCTCGGACAGGTCGTCGAAGTGGCGGAGGACCACGACCGCACGCTGGCGCTGCGTGAGCCGGTCGAGCGCGCGGCGTACGACGAGCGCGGCCTCGGGATCCGCCGACGTCCGGGGCGTCTCGCCGGGAGTCGCGCTGGTCAGCTCCCGCCGGTGGCGGCGCCACCACGAGACGTTGTCGTGGACGATGATCGTGCGGGCGTACGCCGCGGGGCTGCCGGTCCGCAGTCGCGGCCACCGCAGCGCGACCTTGACCAACGCCTCCTGGACCAGGTCCTCGGCGCGGTGCAGGTCACCGGTGAGCAGGTAGGCCGAGCGCAGCAGCTGGCGCTGGTGCCCCGCCACCCACTCGATGAACTCCGAGTCGTCCATGTCCGTCCGGCCCTGCCTCTCGTCGCGTGGTGCTCACCCCAACAACGTCGCAGGTCCCGCGGTCGGTTGTGCCGACTCTGCCGTGGCGATGAGTTCCCGGCGTACCCCGGGTCGGAACGGGCGAGAGCGGACGGACGGTCCGCGCAGGACCCGAGGAGCGTTCCATGAACTCGATCAGCCCGTGCCTGTGGTTCGACGACAACCTCGAGGAGGCGGCCGGCTTCTACACGAGGATCTTCCCGAACTCGTCGGTCGGCAACGTGCTGCGCTACCCGGACGCCGGCCCGGGCGAGGCCGGCAGGGCGATGGCCGGCGACTTCACCCTCGACGGCCTGACCTTCCGCGGCATCAACGGCGGCCCCGAGCACGCGACGTTCACCGAGGCGATCTCGTTCAGCATCGCGTGCAGCGACCAGTCCGAGGTCGACCACTACTGGGACTCGTTGTCGGACGGCGGCCAGGAGTCCGTGTGCGGCTGGCTCAAGGACCGCTTCGGACTGTCGTGGCAGATCGTGCCGACCCGGCTCTACGAGCTGGTGTCCGATCCGAATCCGGCTCGCGCCGAGGCCGCGACGCAGGCCATGCTGCAGATGCGCAAGATCGTGGTCGCCGACCTGGAGGCCGCCGCCGACGCCGTCGCACCTGCCTGATCCCTTCCCGAAGAGGAGCCGCCCGTGCCGTTCGCCGAGACCCCCGAGCCGCCGTACACCGTGGTCGTCTTCACCAACCAGCGCACGGAGGGCGACCACGGCTACGCCGTGATGGCAGCCCGCATGGAGGAGTTGGCGACCACGCAACCGGGCTACCTCGGCTTCGAGTCGGCACGTGACGACCAGCTCGGGATCGCCTGCTCCTACTGGCGCTCCGAGGCCGACGCCGCCGCGTGGAAGCAGGTGGCCGAGCACCTGGTCGCGCAGGACCGCGGCCGGACCGCGTGGTACTCCGACTACCGCGTCCGGGTCGCGACCGTGACCCGCGAC
>JBAZRQ010000386.1:0-3485 GCA_041662925.1 Nocardioides sp.
CGGGTGCTCTACGCGATGTACGACGGCGGCTACCGGCCCGACCGCGGCTTCTCGAAGTGCTCGCGCGTCGTCGGTGACGTGATGGGTCAGTACCACCCGCACGGCGACACCGCGATCTACGACACCTTGGTCCGCCTCGCGCAGCCGTGGGTGATGCGCGCGCCGCTGGTCAACGGCCAGGGCAACTTCGGCTCGCCCGGCAACGACTCCGCGGCCGCGATGCGTTACACCGAGTGCCGGATGGCCCCGCTGGCGCTCGAGATGGTGCGCGACATCGAGCAGGACACCGTCGACTTCCAGCCCAACTACGACGGTCGCTCGCAGGAGCCGGTCGTCCTCCCGTCGCGCTACCCCAACCTGCTGGTCAACGGCTCGGCCGGCATCGCGGTCGGCATGGCCACCAGCATCCCGCCGCACAACCTGGTCGAGGTCGCCGAGGGCGCCCAGTGGGCGCTCGACCACCCGGACGCGTCGCGCGAGGAGCTGCAGGACGCCCTGATCGAGCGGATCAAGGGCCCCGACTTCCCCAACGGCGCGCTGATCGTCGGTCGCGAGGGCATCGAGCAGGCCTACCGCACCGGTCGCGGCTCGGTCACCCAGCGCGCGGTCATCGAGATCGACGAGGACAACCGGGGTCGCACCTGCCTGTCGATCACCGAGCTGCCCTACATGGTCAACCCCGACAACCTGGCGCTGAAGATCGCCGAGCTGGCCGACTCCGGTCGCGTGCAGGGCATCTCCGACGTGCGCGACGACTCCTCGGGCCGCACCGGCCAGCGCCTGGTCGTCGTACTCAAGCGCGACGCCGTCGCCCGGGTCGTGCTCAACAACCTGCTCAAGCACACCGAGCTGCAGACCAACTTCAGCGCCAACATGCTGGCGCTGGTCGACGGCGTGCCGCGCACGCTCTCGATCGACCAGTTCATCAGCAACTGGGTCACCCACCAGGTCGAGGTCATCCAGCGGCGCACGCGCTTCCGCCTGCGCGCGGCCCAGGAGCGGGCCCACATCCTGCGCGGGCTGGTCAAGGCCCTCGACCAGCTCGACGAGGTGATCGCCCTCATCCGTCGCTCGCCCGAGGTCGACGACGCCCGCCAGGGCCTGATCGCGCTGCTCGACATCGACGACCTGCAGGCCGAGGCGATCCTCAGCATGCAGCTGCGCCGCCTGGCGGCCCTCGAGCGCCAGAAGATCATCGACCAGCTCGCCGAGATCGAGCTCGAGATCGCCGACCTCGAG
Source organism: Nocardioides sp. (assembly GCA_041662925.1). Classification (GTDB taxonomy): domain Bacteria; phylum Actinomycetota; class Actinomycetes; order Propionibacteriales; family Nocardioidaceae; genus Nocardioides. The sequence goes on from JBAZRQ010000386.1 coordinate 1,240, forward strand.
GACATCCTCGCCAACGAGACGCGCCAGCGCTCGATCATCGGCGAGGAGCTCGCCGGGATCGTCGAGAAGTACGGCAACGAGCGCCGCACCCAGATCATCGCGGCCGACGGCGACCTCTCGATGGAGGACCTGATCCCCGACGAGGAGCTGGTCGTCTCGATCACCCGCGGCGGCTACGCCAAGCGGACCCGTGCCGACCAGTACCGCTCGCAGAAGCGCGGCGGCAAGGGCGTGCGCGGCGCGACGCTGCGCGGCGACGACGTCGTCGAGCACTTCATCGCGACCACCAACCACCACTGGCTGCTGTTCTTCACGACCGCGGGACGGGTCTATCGCACCAAGGCCTACAACCTCCCCGAGGCGCAGCGCGACGCGAAGGGCGGTCACGTCGCCGGGCTGCTCAGCTTCCAGCCCGACGAGTCGATCGCGCAGGTGCTGGCGATCCGCGACTACGAGCAGGCGCCCTACCTGGTGCTCGCCACCCGCAACGGACTGGTCAAGAAGACCCGCCTCGGCGACTACAACAGCCCGCGCCAGGCCGGCGTCATCGCGATCAACTTCCGCGAGGACGACGACGAGCTGATCGGTGCCGAGCTGGTCAACGCCGAGGACGACATCCTGCTGGTCTCACGCAAGGGGTCGGCGATCCGCTTCCGCGCCGACGACTCGCAGCTGCGCCCGATGGGCCGGGCCACGTCCGGCGTCTCGGGGATGAAGTTCCGCAGCAGCGACGACGCCGTGCTGTCGATGTCGGTGATCCGCGCCGCCGAGGCGGCGGCCGAGGAGTCCGACGACAACGTCCAGTACGTCTTCACGATCACCGACGGCGGCTTCGCCAAGCGCAGCCGGATCAGCGAGTACCGCCTGACCAACCGCGGCGGCCTCGGCGTACGCGCCATGGCGCTGGCCAACGAGGACCGCGGCGGGCTGGTCGGCGGCTTCATCGTCGAGGACGGCGACGAGGTGCTCGCGATCACCCAGGGCGGGCAGGTCGTACGCAGCCCGATCAACGAGAACTTCCGGCCGACGGGTCGCTCGACCATGGGCGTGAAGTTCGTGACGCCCAAGTCCGGAGACTCGGTCGTGGTCGTCGCGCGGTCCGTCGAGGCCAAGGTCATCGATGATGTCGAGGACGGCGAGGTTGTCGCCGGCGAGTCGTCGGATGTGGTAGCGGATGACACAATCGAGGAGTCCGCCTCTACGGAGACCACCGACGAGACCACCGACGAAGGGGAGAGTGAAGGCTGATGACGGAGCGTTCCGCCCAGCCGTCCACCCAGCGCACCGCCGTCTCCACCGACGAGACTGCCGTCCGGCCACCTCTGCGTGAGCGGATCCAGGCGAAGGTCAGCTCGGCCACCGACGAGCACCGCGCCAACGCCGAACCCGAGTCGGGCGCGGCCGCCAAGCGGGCCTCCGGAGCGGCCAAGCCGCCCCGGCGCGCGCGCCTCCGGCTGACCCGGATCGACCCGTGGTCGGTGATGAAGACGGCGTTCCTGCTGGCGATCGCCTTCGGCGTCGTCACCGTCGTCTCAGTGCTGATGGTGTGGTCCGTGCTAGGCGCGGCCGGTGTCTGGGACTCCATCAACCAGACGATCCAGGAGAGCATCGGCGGCCCGGAGACGGCCAACCTCGATGTCGAGGACTACGTCGGCACGTCGCGGGTCCTCGGTTTCACCATGCTCGTGGCCGCCGTGGACGTCATCCTCCTGACCGCGATCGCCACCCTCGGGGCGTTCCTCTACAACATGGCAGCGGCCCTCCTCGGCGGCATCGAAGTGACCCTCGCCGAGGACAGCCACTGACCCCTGGCCCGGCCCTCGGTCGGAGCCCAGACGACAGCACCGCAGGGCGTTTTGTAGGGGCCGTTCGCGGTGGGGTAATGTTCGCCGCTGGCAGTCGCCAAGCGGGCCTATAGCTCAGACGGTTAGAGCGCTTCCCTGATAAGGAAGAGGTCAGAGGTTCAAGTCCTCTTAGGCCCACACACACGGGGGCTCCGCCCCCGTGGACCCCCTCCTGGGGGCTCCGCCCCCAGACCCCCACCTGGGACGACCGAAACGCCAAGGGAGTCACCATGAAGAAGATCCTCCTGGTCCTGGTTGCCGCTGCCGGCGCCGTGATCGCACGCAAGAAGATCTCCGAGGGCAAGGCAGAGCAGGCCCTCTGGGCCGAGGCCACCGACAACGTCGAGAAGGTCTGACCCGCTCGCTGGTTCCACCACCCACGTCCCGACCCTGCGTCGGTGA
>JBAZRQ010000387.1:0-1329 GCA_041662925.1 Nocardioides sp.
GCTGCTGGCCGTAGGGCTGCGGCTGCTGCGGCTGCTGCGGCTGCTGCGGCGCGGCCGGCGCAGCGGGGGTGTTGGGCACCCAGTTGTGGCCGTCCCAACGCCAGTTTCCGTCGGGACTGATCTGCTCGCCGCCGCCTTCACTGCCTTCGCTCATGATTCGCACCTTCTCACGGTCCGGTCAGCGGCGCCACGACTACGTCGAAGACCGCGAACCCGATGGTGACGTAGACCGTGGCCCACACCAGTGCGCCGAGGGCGAGCGCCGGCAGGTAGCGCCGCAGCGGCATCCGCAGGCTGCCCGCGGCGAGGTGCACGGCCGTCTGCACCCCGACGGTGAGGAAGCACAGCGTGACCGCCGGGGCGCCGTACCTCCGGACGGTGCGCTCGGCCTTGGCCACCCCCGGCCGCTGGAGCAGCGCGCTGTGCCGGCTGCCGACCTCGCGGGCGCCGCGGGCGAGGGCGTACGTCGCTCCGGCGCGCAGGAAAGCCACGCCGAACAGGAAGACGAACAGCGCCGCCACGGGCCAGTTGTCGGGCACAGATCGAGGCTGACACGCGCGGCGGCGCGCCTGTAGGGACTTCGGTCCCGACTGTCCCGGTCGCTGGCGACACGCGATCCACGCGGCCATCCACAGGCGCGGAGATCGGAGTTTTCCTGACGGTGACGGCTGGCAACGGTGGTTGTCATGTCGCTCCCTCGCCGATTCATGTCATCGCTCACCGTCCTCGTGCTCCTGGCCGCCGGACTCGTCCTCGCCGTCGCGACCCCCGGCGCCGCGCCACCTGCCGAGGCGGCCACGCGGGTCGCCAAGGACGCCTGCCGGCGGATCGACCCCAACCTGGTCAACGGCGCGTGCCTGCGTTACCGGACCCGGCACGGGACGGGGCTGACCTGGCTCGGCACCTACCGCGCGCCGGACGGGCGCGTCTTCTTCTGCATCGACTTCCTCTACGACTCCCGGCTGCCGCGTCGCGCGCTCACGGTCCCGACCGAGCGGATCGTCAACCAGCTCGGCGAGCGGGTGCGCGACCCGGAGGTCGCCGCCCTCAACCACGTCATCTCGACCTGGGCCGGGCACGGGTCGACCGGCAGCGACGAGCGCGACGCCGCGATCGCCCTGATCATCCGCGAGGTCATGAGTGACGGGGTACGCCGCGGCGGCACCGTCGTCTACCCGCCCGGGCTCGAGGTGGGCGAGCAGGTGCGGCCGCCGATCGGTGGGCTCGACGGCCGGATCATGGCGCTGGCCCGGGCCATGTGGCAGCAGGCCTCGCGCTACTACGGCCCCTACCGGCTGGTCATGGACAGTCGCAACCAGGGCCCGATGC
>JBAZRQ010000387.1:1339-3482 GCA_041662925.1 Nocardioides sp.
GGCCGGGCTCCGGGTGCCGGGAGTGGCGGTGGGGTTCGTGTGCACCGGCCCGATCCGGTGCCCACGGCCGGTGACCTCCAACCGGCATCGCACCAAGCTGAGGATCAAGCCCTACGACGTCGGGCAGTACCGGATCCGCGCCTACGCCAGCGGCCCGTCCTCCGACGGCCTGCTCTACCGCGCCCGGTCCTGGCGTCCGCATGGCGGAGACGCGGCGCGCAGCGCGGGCCGGCAGCGCGGCTGGATCGCGCAGGAGAGCCGCACGACGGCGGTCGTCCAGGCGAGCGCCAAGATCAGGAAGGCCCGGCCGTCGGTGGTCACGCGGACCTCCGAGGCGGTCGTGACCCCCGGCGCGGAGATCCACGACACCGTCGTGGTGACCGGGCTGCCGGAGGGGTACGGCGCGACGGTCGCCGCCGATCTCTACGGACCCTTCGACGCCCGGCCGGGCGCGGCCGACTGCACGCCGGGTGCTCGTGCGGGCCGGGTCACCTTCGAGGTCGACGGCAACGGCACCTTCGAGACCCCGCCGCTGTCAGTGCCGCAGGTCGGCTACTACACCTGGGTCGAGTCGTTCCCCGGCGACGACCACACCGTGCCGGTGACGACCCGCTGCGGCGTGGTCGAGGAGACCACGCAGGTCATCGCGTTCACGCCGGAGGTGCGCACCACCGCGTCGCGCCAACGCGCGTTCGTCGGCGACGCGATCCACGACACGGTGGTCGTCGGCGGCATCGAGGACAGCCCGGTCACGGTCCTGTGGGCGCTCCACGGCCCGAGGCCGCCGCGGGACGGCTCGTGCGAGGGCGTGTCCTGGTCCGGCGTGCCCATCGCGGCCCGCGGCAGCTTCGACGCTCCCGGAGACGGCAGCTACCGCACGCCATCCACGACCCTGCGCAGCGCCGGCTGCTACACCTACAGCCAGCGGATCCCCGCGACCTCACTGACCGACGAGGCCTACAGCCCGCCGGGCCTGGCGCCCGAGACCGCGCTCGCGGTCCGTCGTACTCCCGAGGTCAGCACGGTCGTCTCCGACCAGCACGCGCTGGTGGGGGAGCGGCTCTTCGACACGGTCCGGCTGCGCGGGCTCGGGCCCGATGACCGCGTGAACGTGCGGTGGTGGCTGCACGGGCCGCTGGCCCCGCGCGACGGCACGTCCTGCCACGGGCTGTCGTGGCGCGGTGCTCCCGTCGCCGACCGCGGCGAGCTCGTCGCCCGGGGCAACGGCACCCACCAGACGCGCAGCACGCTGGTCGAGGTCGCCGGTTGCTACACCTACAGCGAGCGGCTGCCCGCGACGGAGGCCACCGAGCCCGCGGCCACCGAGCCCGGGGTCCCGGTCGAGACCTCGCTGGTGACCAAGCCGGTCACGCCCTACGTCCCCGAGATCGCGTCCGGCCCTGCCGACCCGGGCTCCGAGCCGGTGCTGCCGCCCGGGCGCGCCCGGCCGCGCTACCTCTATCGGCCCTACGTCGCCCCGGAGCCGGCCGCTGCGCGGCGCCGTCCGGCCGGGGTGCTGAGCATCGACCGGGTCGGCATCCGCGCCTTCGTCGACACGGTCGGGCTCGACCGCGGCACCATGGCCGTGCCCAACGACCCCCGGCGGCTCGGCTGGCTCGCCACGACCGCGGCGGCCGGCGAGCTGCTCGGCGGGAGCGTCGTCTCGGGCCATGTCTCCGACCGGCACGACCGCCCGGGGGCGTTGTGGCGGCTCCGGCACGCACGCGTCGGCGACGTGGTGCGCTGGACGGCGCCCGACGGTGAGGCGCACCGGTTCGTCGTACGACGTGTCGCGCGCTACCCGCGCAGCCGTGGTGTGCCGGGCCACCTCTTCCGCACCACTGGTCCGCACCTGCTCCATCTCGTGACCTGCACCAACCGCAGGCGCACCTCCGGTGGTGGCTTCCACTACGCCGACAACCTGGTCGTCACCGCGGAGGAGGTGTCATGAGCGGCCCTTGTGGGCACTGGGAGTCCCCAGACCACCAGGAGTCCCCATGCCGTTGCTCACCACTGCCGTTCGTGGCGCCTCCTCGGCGGGCGGGGCGGTGCTGAGCGGTGCGACGCGCGCCCTGTCCGCCGTACGCCCGGCCGACAAGCCGTTGCACCCCCAAGGGCGGGTGCTCGAGGGGCGCCTCTACCG
>JBAZRQ010000388.1:0-3479 GCA_041662925.1 Nocardioides sp.
GCTTCGAGGGGATCGAGGAGTACCTCGAGACGACCTACGTCGCGCTCCCGGCCGGCTGACTCACGCGCCGGCCAGGGCCGCCAGCCAGGCGTCCCAGCCTCGGTGCAGAGGGTCGCGCCCGGGCAGCGGCCGGCCGTCGGAGGCCCACCAGCCGAAGACGTCGTCCCCGTCGCCGCTGGGGTGGTGCAGCCGCAGCCACACCGGCTTGCCCGTGACGGACAGGGCGTCGATGGCACCCACGGCGAGGCTGCGCAGGGGCTGCTCGAAGGCCGCCACGGTCAGCATCGACGACGTCACCCCACCCTGGGGCAGGACCACCGGCAGGTCGAGCAGGACGTGGTCGGCCCGGGTCTCGAGACGCCAGTCGGGTGCGGGGACCGGCAGTGACGGGGACGCGACGGTGCGCTCGACGCGCTGGACCAGCAGCACGTCCTGGGGGTGCAGCCGGCCGTCGTCGACGTAGACGCTGCCGCCCGCGGCGAAGTGCCAGGACGTGGCGGTGCTGCCGTAGCCGATCCGCCCGGCCTCCTGCACGTCGTGCACCAGGCTGCCCGCGGTCTCGACCTCGACGATCTCGACCCCGGGCTGGTAGCGGTAGGTGATCTCGCCGAGCAGCGCGCTCGACAGGCGCTGCCAGTGCCCGACCACCGCAGTGGCCCGCGGGTCCTCGCCGAAGTCGTCGTCGACGACCAGCGCGGCGGCAGGCGCGCCGGACACGCGCAGGGTCAGCCGGTAGGCGAGGTAGTCCTCGTCGGCGGCGATGCCGGCCACGGCGCCGGCCAGCGCCACGACCTCGGGGGCGGACAGCCCGTCCTGGACGACGAGGGCGATCCGCGCCCCGCGGTCGGCGGTGGGCGAGGTGACCTCGGAGGAGTCGACCTGCTCCATCCGGCCGAGCCGGGTCTGTACGGCGTGGGCCTGGTCGACGTCGTCGGAGCACCCGGCCAGCAGGACGGGGGACAGGAGCGCGGCCAGCAGCGCCAGCGCGCACGTCCGCGCGCGGAACCCCCCCAGGACCGCCATGCCCGAATTGTCCCACGCCACGCCAGCCCGCACCGATGAATCCGCTCGCCACTGTCGGTCGGTCCAGGCAGACTGCTATCGAGGGGTGCAGGGATGACTGAGCAGGTGACGAGGGCGGAGCAGACTCCACCCGAGCGGGCGCTGCCGCGCGCGCTGACGCCGTTCCGCCATGTCGCCTACCGTCGGCTGGCGGTGGCCCTGATGCTCACCACGTTCGCGGGTGGGGTGTGGGTCGTCGGCCTGGTGTGGGAGGTCATCCGCATCGGTGGCGGCCCGGGCCAGCTCTCGCTCGTCACGACGGCCGGTGCCGTCGGCGTGATGCTGCCCGCGCTGCTCGCCGGGGTGGTGGCCGACCGCGTCCCGCAGAAGTCGATCCTGATCGGCGTCGCCGCGCTCGAGGCCACCGGCATGAGCCTGGTGGCGGTGCTGTCGTTCCTCGACCAGACCCAGGTCTGGCACCTGGCCGCGGTGACCTTCGCAGCGGGCGCCGGCATGGCGTTCTACTACCCCGCCTACTCCGCCTGGCTGCCCGCGCTGGTGCCCGAGTCCGACCTGATGGCGGTCAACGGCTTCGAGGGGATGGTCCGCCCGACCATCGGCCAGGCGGTCGGCCCCGGCGTCGCCGGCGTGGTCGTGGGCCTGGCCAGCTCGGGCGCGGCCGTCGGCGTCGCCGCGCTGGCGTCGGGGCTCGGTCTGTTCGCCCTGACCTTCGTGCCCAAGACCGCCGTACGCCGTGAGCTCCCGGCCGAGGGCGGGCCGGCGGTGGCCAGTGCGCTGGCCGACATGCGTGAGGGTTTCGTCTACATGGTGCGCACGCCGTGGCTGCTCGCCACGCTGCTGTTCGCCTCGATCATGATCCTGGTGCTGATGGGGCCGCTCGAGGTCCTGGTGCCGTTCCTGATCAAGGACCGCCTCGGAGGCGGCCCGGGCGACCACGCGCTGGTGCTGGCCGCGTTCGGCATCGGCGGTGCGGTGGGCTCGCTGGCGATGGCGTCGTTCCAGATGCCGCGGCGCTACCTCACCGTGATGAACCTGATGTGGGGCATCGGCTGCCTGCCGCTGGCGGTCATGGGCGTGGCCACCGCGGTGTGGCAGGTCGTGGCCGCGGCCCTGGTGCTCGGCGCGATGTTCTCGGCCCCGATGGTCATCTGGGGCACGCTGCTGCAGCGTCGGGTGCCCGCGCACATGCTCGGCCGGGTGGCCTCGCTCGACTTCTTCGTCTCGATCAGCCTGATGCCGGTCTCGATGGCGCTGGCCGGCCCGGTCTCCGAGCTGATCGGCCTACGCTCGACCTTCTTCATCGCGGCGGTCGTGCCCGGCGTGGCCGCCGTCGTCGCCACCGTGTGGGCCAAGCTGCCCGCCGACGAGATCGCGCACCCACTGCGCGACGAGCCTGCCCTGGTGGCCCAGCCGGTCGACTGACCCAGCTTGATTCAGGCTGGGTCAGGCTGGGTCAGGCTGGGTCAGGCAGGGTCAGGCAGGCACGCCGAAGGCGAGCGTGAGCCCGGAGCGCGACGCGATGCCGAGCTTGCGATAGGTCCGCGAGAGGTGCCACTCCACGGCCTTGACCGAGACGTGCAGCTCCTCGGCGACCTGCCGGTTGGTGAGGCCGGCGGCAGCGAGCGCGGAGACCCGGCGCTCGGCGTTCGTCAGCAGCGCCAGTGCCTCGGAGCTGACCCGCAGCGGAGCCTCGCCACAGCGGTCGAGCAGCCGGCGGACCCGGCTCTGCAGCGGCCACAGCTCCTTCAGCCCGGCGTAGACCTCCGCGCCCCGGAGGAGCTGGACCGCCTCGGCCAGGTGCTGCGGGTCGTTGGTGAGCACCAGCAGCCCGGCCAGGTCGGCGTCGACCTGGGCGGAGAGCCGCGCGGCCTCGATCCCGGCCAGGACGGCGCGGGCCTCCCGCAGCAGCGGGACCCGCCGCCCGCCGGCGTCGGCCGCGGCGAGGGTCCGCAGCGCGTTGGCCACGGCGTACGGCGAGCCGTGGTCGACGGCGACCCGATGGTGCTCGTCGGCCAGCTCGAGCGCCCGGCGGTGCGCGCCGACGCGGACCAGGACCAAGGCGGCACTGGCCCGCCAGGGCAACAGCTCCGGGGACTCGGGGTGCTCGGCCACGGCGGCGCCGGCCGCCAGGAAGTGGTCGGCGGCCAGCTCGGGGTCGCCGAGCGCAGCGGCCAGCTCCCCCTTCGCGTGGTGGGCCAGGCCGCCGGTGGGGCCGCCCCGGCCGAGGTAGGTCGTGATCTCGTCGCCGAGAGTCATCGCCTCGGCGAGGTCGCCGCGCGCGAGCCGGCAGTCGACCAGGAGGGCCAGCAGCCGGGCGTTGCCGTACTCCTCCAACGCGTGGCGGGTGAGCAGGTCCTCGGACATCGCGCGCAGCTCGCCCAGCGCGGTGGCGATCGCGCCCGCACGGACCTTGGCGGACGCGGCGTCCAACCGAGCCACGGCGGTGGCGGCCGGGG
>JBAZRQ010000389.1:0-3469 GCA_041662925.1 Nocardioides sp.
GGGGGTCCAGGCCGAGCAGGGAACCCTGGGCGATGTTGCCCGCCGCCACGGAGCCGTGCGACGTGACCGGCTTGTCCGCCGGCGGCTGCTGGGGCCGGATGCCGGAGGCCGTGCCGAACGCCTGCACCTCGGCCACCAGTGCGGTCGACGCGTTGGTAGCGCCGTTGCCGAAGACGGAGTCGGCGACGACCCGGACGAACTCGGCGGGCACGGCCTTGCGCAGCCGGTAGGTCCTCAGCGCGAGGTCGGGCACCGCGGGTCGCGGCATCGTGAACCGGAACTTCGCGACCTGGGCGGTCCTCCAGGTCTTCCCGTCGAGCGAGGTCTGGACGAGCACCCGCTTGGCGGCGGCGAAGCGCGGCAGGCCGATCGGCTTGATCACGCTGACCGCCACGGTGTCGATCAGGGAGCGCTTCTTCAGGCGCAGCGTCACCGAGCGGTCGGGGCCCTGGTTGTAGGCCCTCTCGGAGGCGCCGGTCTGCCACGCCGTGGCCTCGGTGTCGTCGACGAGGTTGGTGGCCGGCAGGGCCGCCGCCTGGCTGGTCACCTTGACGACCTCGGCGCCCGACGACTGCGAGAGCAGGTTGGGCCGGAGCCTGACGGTCTTGGTGACCGAGCGGCCCTTCCGCACGTCGACGGTGACCCGCTGGATGCCGAAGCCGGGTGCCTGGAGCGTCAGGGTGTGGCGGCCGGGGGTCATCCGGACGGTGCCGGTGCCCCTCTTGCCGGTCGTGAACAGCGGCGTGCCGCGGCCCTCGAAGAGGCCCCCGAGCACGCGGACGTCCTTGGCCGGCCCGCCGGCGGAGGCGTTGACGAGGCGCAGCGTGACCGTGCCGTTGCCCTGGCCGGGTACGTCGAAGCCGGGCTTCGGGTCGGTGTCGGTCTCGCCCTTCGTCCTGGCCGAGACACCCATGCCGCGCTCGGCGAACGCGCTCCACAGCAGCGCGGTGTACTTCTGGCCGTAGCGCAGCTCCGAGGCCTTGAGGATCGCGTCGCGCATGTCGAGGAACGACGGCGCCGGCGGCGAGATCGGCATCGCGTCGGTGATGATGTGCTCGGCGATGTCGCTGGCGCGGCGGTGGTTGCCGCCGACCGCCTTCAGGATCCTGCTGCGCACGGTCCACAGCGTCGCGGTCCAGATCTCGCCGTCGGAGTGCACCTCGGGCCCGGACATGTCGTAGCCGTAGTCGCCATAGGTGGCCGGGCTCCTGGCGTAGTTCCAGTTGCGGATGCCGCGCTGCGGGTCACCGACGTACGGCGCGGTGACGGCGCTGCGGGTGAGGCCCTCGCGGAAGAGGTGGTTCATGGCGTACCAGTCGCCCCAGCCCTCCCCCATGGCCCCGGACTGGACGCTGCCGAGGGAGCCGAGGCCACCGCCGCCGACGTAGCGGTTGGACAGGCCGTGGGCGTACTCGTGCTGGATGATCGTGGCGTCGAAGTCACCGTCGCGCGCGGGCGCCTCGAAGGCGTCGTCGACGAACTCCCACAGGTACATGTTGGTGAAGCCCGGGATGCCGTCGGGCAGCGTCAGCATGTTGGCGTTGTTGCGGCCGAGCGCCAGCACCGGCTCGGTCAGGTTGAGGGCGCCGGACTGGGCGCCACCCATGATCGGGTCGCCGCCGAGGCCCGGTCCGTCGTCGCCGTTGTTGACCACCTGGAAGTTGCCGCCGGTCTCGGTGAAGCCGAACTTGTAGAACTCGTCGTGGATCCGGTTGTGGTGGTAGAAGAGGTTGACCGCCGCGGCGTTGGCGTCGGCCACGAACGTGCCGGTCCCGCCGTCGGACTCCGCCCAGGAGTTGGGGAAGCCGAAGTTGAGCTCGCCGGTCGGGCTGACCGGGCGGTTCTCCTGGTCGACGGCCACGAGCGGGACGGTCCAGGCGATCGCCGTGTTGGCGTTGTTGCCGAGCGTCGTGACGCCCGGAAGGCCGGCGAGGCCGGTGGGGTCGACCCAGCCGCCGGGCGACTGCGGTGTGGGGCCGAAGCTGACGACCTTGGGCTGGCCGCCCTTGGGAGCGCCGGGGTAGTTCTCGTAGACGGTTCCCTCGGCGTGCGCGACCAGCGACTTGCGCAGCAGCGGGCGCCCGGTCGCCGCGTCGACGATGACCGCCCAGGCCTCGTCGATGGCCTTGACCACGAGGACGGCGTACGCCGCCCGGGCGCCGTCGGGCGTCGGGAACGCGATCTTGCGGACCCGCAGCACGTCGGCGAGCGGGCCGGCGGTGAAGACGTCGTAGCCACCCTGGGTCCGGCCCGTGGCGGTCGGGGCCAGGTCGAGGTCCGGGAGGAGGCCGGCGACGGTCTCGGTCACCGCCTCGGCGGGGGTGAGCTCGAAGCCGCCCCGCAGGCTGCTGCTGCGGACGGGGTCGCCGGCGTAGCTGACGACGCGGCCGTCGCGGTCGACGACGACGGTGAGGATGCCGCCGTACCCCGACGCGACGCCGCCGAAGGTCTGGGCGAAGCTCAGGACGCGGGCCCCGATGCCCGGGAGCTCGTGGTTGCGGACGACCTCGAGGGCCTGCATGTCGGCCTCGGCGAGGCCGAAGACGGCGCTGTGGTCGGACAGCCAGCCGCGGGCGATGGTCAGCGGGTCCCCACTGCGGGGGGCGGTCAGGGCACCACCGGGCTTGGCGATCGAGCGCGGCGTGCCGCTGGCGTTCCACGTCACGGCGGCGCCGGCAAGGCTGGTCAGGTTGGCGAGCGCCGCACGCTGGGCGGCCGTCGGGGCGAGCGCAGGCAGCGCGGCCCGTGAGTCGAAGGCCGCCGTGAGCCCGTCGCCGAGCGGGAGTACGTCGGTCGCCTTGCGGGCGAGGTCGGCCGTGCGGCCGGCCGGAGCGGTCGAGGCGCCCGCGGAGAGCTGGGTGAGGGTCGGCGTGAGCACGAGCGTCGCGGCGATGGCCGCGACGAGCGGCTTCTTCGAACGGATCACGGGGCAACCTGTCGTCGGTCGGGCAGTCGGTCGGGCGGCCTCGGGGGTGGGAGACCTCGTCCGACAAACGAGGCATGGCGCCGTTCGCTACGTCTCGGTGGCGTCGACCACACTGAGCGGGTGCTGCTTCACGACGTCGTCACCACCTCGGGCGTGGTCGCCGCGACCCGGTCCCGCAAGGCCAAGGTCGCCGCCATCGCCGACCTGCTGGGCCGCGCGGAGGCCGACGAGACCGAGATCGTCACGGCCTACGTCGGCGGCACGCTGCTGCAGCGGCGCACCGGCCTGGGCTGGCGCAGCGTCAGCGCGCTGCCCTCCCCCGCCGACGAGCCCTCGCTGGGGCTGCGTGAGGTCGACGCGGCCTTCACGACCATCAGCGCCCTGGCCGGAGCCGGCTCGCAGGCCGCGCGCGTGGCGGCCGTGGCCGAGCTGTTCGGGCGGGCCACCGCCGACGAGCAGGTGTGGCTGCGGGGCGTGGTCACCGGCGAGGTCCGGCAGGGCGCTCTCGACGCGCTCGTCCAGGAGGGCCTCGCCGCCGCCGCC
>JBAZRQ010000390.1:0-3447 GCA_041662925.1 Nocardioides sp.
GAGCTCGATCAGGCCGAGCCCGGCGCCGTCGTACTCCTCGGGCACGGCGAGCGACAGCAGCCCGGCCGAGGCGAGGTCGCGCCACAGCTCGCGGTCGAAGCGGTCGCCGCCCTTCTCGACCTCCTTGAGCCGGTCGTTGGTGGTGCGGTCGGCGAGGATCTGCGCCGCGAGGGCGGCCGCCTCGTCCTGCTCGGGTGTGAAGGTGAAGTCCATGGTGTGCCTCTCGTGTCAGCGCTTGGCGGCGGGGAGGCCGAGGCCGACGTAGCCGATGATGTCGCGCTGGATCTCGTTGGTGCCGCCGCCGAAGGTCATCACCAGGGCGGAGCGGAAGTAGCGCTCGAGCCGGCCGGCGAGTACGGCGCCCTCGGAGGCCCCGGTGATGCCCGCGTTGGGGCCCACGACCTCCATCAGCGCGCGGTAGACCTCGGTGGCCAGCTCGGAGCCGTAGATCTTGGTCGCCGACGCCTCGGCGGGGGAGAGGGCGACGCCCGCGTCGGCGTCCGCGGCGAGCTTCCAGTTGATCAGGCTCAGCGCCTCGATCCGGGCGTGGGCGCGGCCCAGGGCGATCTGCACCCACTCGGAGTCGATCACCCGCTGGCCGTCGGGGTTCTTGGTCTGCTGCGCCCACTCGCGCACCAGCTTGAGCGAGTGCACCAGCGGCGCGGACGAGGTCAGCGCGACCCGCTCGTGGTTGAGCTGGTTGGTCATCAGCGACCAGCCGCCGTTGAGCTCGCCGACCAGGTTGGTGGCCGGGACCCGCACGTCCTCGTAGTACGTCGCACTGGTGCCGACACCGGCGACCGTGTGCACGGGGGTGTAGGAGACGCCGGGGGCGTCGGCCGGCACCAGGATCATCGAGAGGCCCTTGTGCCGCGGCAGGTCGGGGTCGGTCCGGCAGGCCAGCCACAGCCAGTCGGCGTACTGGATCAGCGACGTCCACATCTTCTGGCCGTTGATCACCCACTCGTCACCTTCGCGGACAGCCTTCGTCTTCAGGGACGCGAGGTCGGTGCCGGAGGCGGGCTCGGAGTAGCCGATCGAGAAGTGCAGCTCACCCTTGAGGATCCGCGGGAGGAAGTACTCCTTCTGCTCGTCGGTGCCGTAGCGCATGATCGTCGGCCCGACGGTGTTGAGCGTCAGGTAGGGGATCGGTACGCCGGCCACCGCGGCCGCGTCGGTGAAGATCAGCTGCTCGATCATCGAGCGGTTCTGGCCGCCGTACTCCTCGGGCCACCCGATCCCTAGCCACCCGTCGGCGCCGACCTGGCGGATGACCTCCTTGTAGACCGTCGAATCGCCGAACTCGCCGGTCGCCGACGCGAGCCCGGCCTTGCGTTCGGGGGTGACGAGGTCGGCGAAGTACTGGTGGAGCTCTTCGCGCAGACGGATCTGGTCCGGGTTGAGTGAGACCTGCATGGCGCTCAGACTAGAACGTGTTCTCGTTTTGGTCCACCACGACCCACCGTCACTCAGTGGGTGAGAGGTGTCGGGTCAGGAACCGCACCTGGTGCGTGACCGCCGGCTCGAACCACTCCTTGCCCGGCCACACGTCGAAGTGGTCGCACGGGTAGTGCCGCACCTCGGCCCGCCCCTTGAACGCCGCCTTGGCCGCCGCCTGCGGGGGAGCGCTGCGGTCGAAGTCGGCGATCTGCACCAGCAGTGGGCAGGGCACGTCCTTGGCGAGCTTGCCGGGGCGGTGCCCGCCGAGCTCGAGGCCCACCGACGCGTCGATCTCGTTGACCCAGGTCGGACCGGCCAGGGCGAGGTAGTCGTCGTACAGCCCGTCGAGCGTCAGCGCGGCCGTGTCACCGGGGCGGCCGACCACCGGCATCATCACCGGCGCCTTGCCGCGCCCGGTCGCCACCTTGCTGCGTACGCCGGCCACGGTTGACCGCAGGATCGCCGACGGCTTGTGCGATGCCAGCGCATGCCGCCCGGCGGCGACGCCGTCGACCAGCGGGGTCAGCGACACCACGGCCGCGACGTCGTCGCGCCCCGCCGCGGCGGCGAGCACGTGACCGCCGGCGAGCGAGACGCCCCAGAGCACGATCCGGCCGGGATCCACGCCGGGCAGGGCGGCAGCCGCAGCCATCGCGGCGCGGTAGTCCTCGAGCTGGCCGGCCAGCGACACCCGCTGCCGCGGGCTGCCCTCGCTGGCGCCGAAGCCCCGGTAGTCGAAGGCGAGGACGTCGAGCCCCGCCTCGGCGAGACGCCGGGCGAACGGCTCCAGCCCGGAGTCCTTGGTGCCGGCCAGGCCGTGCGCCATCACGACGACCGGCCGTCCAGCGGCGGTGGCGAGCGCGCCGCCCTTGCCGGGGAAGTGCCAGGCGTCGCAGGCCGTGCCCTGGGAGTCGAAACGCACCGTCGTGCGAGCGCTCACTACTGGATCCTTCACTTCTGGGTCCTTCCGTAGATCGTGCGGAGCCAGATCTCGATGACCGCCTCCTGGAGCAGTGGCCGCGCCGCCCCGCCGCTGAGCGCGAGCCGCTCGAGCATCCGGTCGTTGAGCTCGAGCAGCACCGTGGCCACGCTGGTGGCGTCGACGCCGTCCGGCGCGCTGCCGGCGGCCCGTTCGGCCTCGATCATCTCCGCCACCGGGCCGACGAAGGACTGCCGGTCGCTGTCCCAGAGCTCGCGTACGGCGGGACTGGTGGCGCGGGCGTCGAGCATCGCGCGGAAGAGGTGCTGGTGGCTCTCCCAGGCGTCGAAGAGGCCGACGATGGTGGCCGTGATGTTGTCCGTGGGCGTCGCGTCACCGGACAGCTCGCCGGTCGCGACGAACGCCGCGACGTACATCTCCTCCATGAGCGCGGCGACGGCCGCCTGCTTGTTCTCGAAGTAGAAGTAGAACGCCGACCGGGTCACGCCCGCACGCCGCGAGATGTCCGCGATGTTGATCGAGTCGAGGCTGCTGGCCTGGAGGTCCTGCTCGCGGAGGATCTCGTCCAGCGACGCGAGGAGTGCGGTACGACGTGCGTCACCGCGCTGCGCGGTCCTCATCCGGCGCGTCCCGCCAGCGCCGGTGCGCCGTACGTCCGGGCCCGCTTGCGGCCGGCGGGGATCTCCTTGGTGCGCAGGTCGTGCTCGTAGAGGAAGTAGTCGACCTGCTGGGTGTGGCGCGGCCGGTCGAGAACGTGGCCGGTGTACTTCTGCTGGTCCTCGACGATCACCCGCTCCATCACGTCGACCGGCGGCAGCCGGTAGTGGCCGGTCGCGTAGGCGCCGAGCAGCCGGGCCTGGCTCTCCACGAACGGGAACAGCGTCGGCGTCGCCTGGGCGAAGCCCATGAAGACCAGGTCGTCCATCCCGGGCTTGAACATTCGCTTGAACAACGGGATCTGGTTGTCGGGGGCGCTGATGAGCTCCGGGTCGAAGAACGGGAACGTGATGTTGTAGCCGGTGGCGTAGACGATCACGTCGAAGTCGCCGCTGGTCCCGTCCTCGAAG
>JBAZRQ010000391.1:0-3439 GCA_041662925.1 Nocardioides sp.
CGGGCAGTTCTTCATGCGCCGCAACAGCCAGGACGCCGTCGCCGAGTTCCGTCCCTACTTCGACAACGCGCCGGTCTACGGCCACGGCCCGTCGCTGGAGGACTTCACCGCGCAGACCCCGCTGACCGTCGGCTCGCCGCAGGAGGTCATCGAGCGCACCCTCGGCTTCCGTGACTACGTCGGTGACTACCAGCGTCAGCTCTTCCTGGTCGACCACGCCGGCCTGCCGCTCAAGACCGTGCTCGAGCAGCTCGACCTGCTCGGCGAGATCCTGCCCGACCTGCGGGCCGGCTTCGCCGAGGGTCGCCCCGCCCACGTCCCGGGCGCCCCCACCCACACCGCGGCGGTGGCGGCATGACCCGGGTGCTGGCGATCTCGGCCGGGCTCTCGGTGCCCTCGTCGACCAGGCTGCTGACCGACCGGATCGCCGACGCCGTACGCCGGGTCGCCGGGCCCGGCACCGAGGTCGAGGTCGTGGACCTGCGCCCCTTCGCGCACGGCCTGGCCGACCACCTGCTCACCGGCTTCGCGAGCGGCGAGCTCGCCGACCTGATCGAGCGGGTGCGCCACGCCGACGGCCTGGTCATGGTCACGCCGGTCTTCTCCGCGTCCTACTCCGGACTCTTCAAGACCTTCGTCGACGTGCTCGAGCCGGGCCTGATCGAGGGCAAGCCGGTGCTGATCGGCGCCACCGCTGGCACCGCGCGCCACTCGCTGGTCCTCGACCACGCCCTGCGCCCGCTCTTCGCCTACCTGCGGGCCGTCGTCGTCCCGACCGGCGTGTTCGCCGCCACCGACGACTTCGGCGAGGCGGGCCTGGCCCGGCGCGTCAACCAGGCGGCCGGCGAGCTGGCCGGGCTGGTCGGCGGCCGTCGCGCGCTGCACGTCGTGCGGGACGAGTTCGAGGATCCGACACCCTTCGAGGAGCGGCTGCGGCCGGTCCGTTAGGTCACCCCAAAGGGTGATTCTTCGGGTTCTCCCGAATTAGTGGGCTAGTCCACGTGACTGGGTGGTTCGAGCCCCGTTGCTCGGGGGTAACAGAAACGCGCCGCCGGACAGGGCGGCACCCACCCACCGGCCGTCACCGGCCCGCCCGAGGAGTGCTCCAACCATGTCTCAGCCCGTCTCCGTCCGACGAAGTCTCGCCAGCTCCGCCGTCTGCGCCACCGTCGCCCTCGTGGCCTGCGGGGTGGGCGCCGCGCCCGCGTTCGCCGAGCCCGGCAACGGCAACGGCAACGGTGGCGCCTCCCAGGCCGCACCGGGTCACACCAAGGACAAGGGCAAGGGCAACCAGGGCCACGGCCAGGGTCACCAGGGCCAGGGCCACCAGGGCCACCAGGGCAACAACGGGAACGGCCACGGGAACGGCCACCAGAACGGCCACCAGGGTGGCCAGGGCAACCAGGGCGGCGGACAGGGCGGTGTCCCGAGCAGCGGCCAGGACAACGCCCACGCCGGCAACTCCCACGTCGGCAACTCCCACGTCGGCGGGGCCGGTGACCCGGCCGGCAACAACGGCACCGTCAAGATCGCCGGTCTCGGTGAGCTCGACGGCATCCCCAACAACACGCCGCACCCCGGCTGCACCTTCCAGGTCGAGTGGTACGGCTTCGACCAGGGTGCCGACGTCGTGTCCCAAGTGAGCTTCGCGATGCACGCCCCCACCGACGACGTCGCCCTCTCCGTGGCCGGTGACACCAGCGTCTTCGTCGGTGGCGACCCCGCCTCCGGCGCCGGTACCGACACCGGGCTCGACGGTGTCGAGACCTACACCCTGACCTTCGACGGTGCGCCGCACCCGAAGCAGGGCTACCACCTCAAGCTCACCGTGGCCACGCCTCGGTCGCAGGGCAACGACACCTTGACCAAGGTCTTCTGGGTCGAGCCGTGCGAGACCGCGCCGGTCGACCAGGGCGGTCGCGGTGACCAGTCGGAGGACCTCGTCGGCACCGGCGTGTCGCCCACGAGCGCCGACCTCGACGGCCGGGCCGACCAGGGGGTGCTCGGCACGCAGGCTGAGGTCGCCGAGGTCAAGACGGCCGGCCTCAAGGGCGTGGCCGCCGACGCCGACAGCGCCGCCGTACCCCTCCGCGTCGACGCGGGTGAGGCCGGCGCGCTGCGCGAGCTCGCGAGCTCTCCGCTGGCGCTGATCATCGCCGGCCTCGGGATCCTCCTCGCCATGGCCGGAGCGATGGCGCGTCGCCGGACCGGTGCCGCGCACACCAGCTGACCGACGGCGCCTGCTGCCCGCGCTGGTCACCCTCCTCGGGGTGGCCCTCGCGGGCGCCGGCGTCGCGGTCTGGCTGACCCAACCGCAGGACGTCGCGCCCCGAGTAGCGCCTCAGACCGTCGCGACCAGCGACGCCGCCGACGCGGCGCCCGTGGCGCTTCCCCAACCGGATCGTGCGCCGTGGGAGCCGGGGGCACCACGACGCCTGATGATCCCTGCACTCGAGGTGGACGCGCCCGTCCTGCCGATCACGGCACCCAACCGGACGTTGATCCCTCCCTCGGACCCGCAGCAGCTGGGCTGGTGGTCCGACGGCGCCCGCCCGGGCGACGTCCGAGGCAGTGCACTGGTGACGGGGCACACCGTCCACACAGGCGGCGGCGCGCTCGACGACCTCGAAACCGTGGAGCCCGGTGACCGGGTCGTGGTCCGGACGTCGACGTCGAGGCTGACGTACGTCGTACGGACCGTGCGGATCTACGACAAGGGCGCGCTCGCCCGGGAGGCCGCGAGGGTGTTCTCGCAAGAGGTCCCGGGGCGGTTGGTGGTGATCACCTGTGAGGACTGGGACGGTTCGCAGTACCTGTCCAACGTGGTCGTCGTCGCCGAGCCCCGGCGCTGAAGGTCAGTGCTGGTAGGTCCCGTGGAGGATCGCGCGGCCCAGCGTCTTGAACGCCAGGTTGAACGACACGACGGCGGGTGAGGCGTCGGAGTCGACCCCCAGCGACTCCTCCTTCACGGCGTGGACCACGAAGAAGTAGCGGTGTACCTGGTCGCCCTGCGGGGGAGCAGCGCCCATGAAGCCCTTCTCGCCACCGTCGTTGCGGCAGTGGAAGGCGCCACCGGGCAGCTGACCCGACGCGGCGCCGGTGTCGAGCGAGGTCACGTCGGCGGGGAGGTCGACGAGGACCCAGTGCCAGAAGCCGCTCGGCGTCGGGGCGTCCGGGTCGAAGCAGGTGACCGTGAAGCTCTTCGTCCCCTCCGGTACGTCGCCCCAGGAGAGCTGGGGAGAGGTGTTGCCGAGGTGGGCGACCTGGTCGTCCTGGAGCGGCTGGCCGTCGCTGACGTCGGTGCTGGTCACGGTGAACGACGGCACTGCCGGCAGGAGGTCGTAGGGGTCGGGACTGACGGGGCGGTCGAGACTCATGACGTCAAACGTAGTCCGGCCGGTGAACCCTGGCCATGGGTGAACCGCCGTGGAGATCGGAA
>JBAZRQ010000392.1:0-3439 GCA_041662925.1 Nocardioides sp.
CCGAGAGCGGGACCCCCAGGTCGTAGGCGATCGCGACCAGCATCGGCGGCATCGCGAACCGGTCCAGCGTGCTCACGAATGCCGTGACCTGCAGGAGTCGGATCGGGGACGCGCCCTGACTACGCCCTCTGGACAAGTCCGGACCCCTCACGCAGCGCGGCGTCGAGGACGTCGCCGCCGTGACCGTCCGGGACCGGCAGGTAGGTCGTCCGCAGCCGCACCAGCGTCGTCAGCGAGGCCGCGTCGACCTCGCCGTCGTCCACCAGCCCCTCGGCCGGGTCGCGGAGCCGCTCGACGTAGCGGCCGGCGAGCACGTCGTCGAGGCCGAGCCGGCGTGAGGCCGCTTCGCCGGCCTCCGCGGTCAGCGCGCCGTCGAGGATCGCGGAGGCCGTGGCGGTCAGGGCCGCCGACAGTCGCGACCCCGCCGCCACGTGGGCGTCGCCCGTGACGGCGACGACCGTGCCGAGGTAGGGCCCGCACACCTCGCTGACCCCGGCCAGCCGCACACAGCCGGCGGCCTCGGCCGCCAGCTCGTTGCCGGCGTTGAGCATGGTGGCGGTGCACTCGCCGGCCAGTAGCGCCGCCAGCCGCATGGGGGTCGAGCCCAGCGCGACCAGGTCGTAGTCGTCGCGGCTGAGGCCGAGCGAGTCGCCGAGCGCATACATCGCGAGCGCGAAACCGGAGGTGGGTACGTCGACCCCGACGGTCGCGCCGCGCAGGTCGGCCGCCGACCGTCCGGGGGCGGCGTACAGGCCGAGGCCGAGGCCACGGTCGACCGCCCCGAGGATGCGGGCGTCGAGCAGCGCCCCGAGCGGGTTGGCGGGGGAGAAGCGGTAGGCGAGGACGTTGTCGGGACTGGTCAGCGCGACGTCCAGCTCGCCGGTGAGCAGCGAGCGGAACTGTCCGGGCGACGACCCGACCGGCACCTCGGTGACGACGAGGTCGTGCTCGGCGAGGCGTCCGGTGGAGGCGGCCACGTCGAGCAGCACCGACGGGGTGAACGAGCCGACCACGATGCTTTCCACGGTGCCTCCTCGCGCGGGTCCCGGAGAGGGAACCGTAGCGGATTATGCATTCGATTGCAGCAACAGGCAACGTGGCTGTCTGTGCAGGTGTGAGGCAGATCCTCGACCCCCCGTGCCTGCTTGACACCGACAAGACGATGCGTGAGGCTGCAGTCGTTTGCAGAACCACCGCACCGGGACCTGGAAGGGGTGCTCATGGACGAACGCGTGGCCTCCGCCGTGGCCCACTGGGGTCCCCGGTTCACGCTCAACGGTGTGACGGCGTCCGACTTCGAACGGGTCACCGCCGGTGTGCGGTCGTGGCCCGAGTGGTGCGCCGCCTGGGTGGCCGCCGGGTCGGAGATCGAGGACCTGGGGCGCGAGGGGCTGGAGGCGGGCCGGTCCCGCACTGCCGGCGAGCTGCTCGCGATGGCCGCGGTCTACCACCACTTCGGGAAGTTCGTCTTCGTCGAGGACGTCGAGCAGATGCGCGCCGCCCACGCCCGCGCGGTGGCCTGCCTCGACGACGCGCTGCCCCACCTCGACCCACCGGGTCGCCGGCTGGAGATCCCGTTCGAGGACAGCCACCTGGTGGGTGTGCTCCGCCGCCCGGCCCGCAAGGGGCCACACCCTGTCGTGGTGCTGCTGCCTGGGCTGGACTCCACCAAGGAGGAGCTGCGCTCGACCGAGCAGACGTTCCTCGACCGGGGGCTGGCCACGCTGAGCGTCGACGGCCCCGGCCAGGGCGAGGCGGAGTACCACCTGCGGATCCGGGGTGACTGGGCCCCCGTGGCCGAGGCCCTGTGGCAGGCCGTCGGCAAGCAACGTGGCCTCGACCGCGACCGCCTCGGCGTGTGGGGAGTCAGCCTGGGCGGCTACTACTCCGCCCGGGTCGCCTCCGCGCTGGGCGAGCGGGCCAAGGCCTGCGTCTCGCTGGCCGGCCCCTTCAACTTCGGCGACTGCTGGGACGGGCTTCCGGCCCTGACCCGGGACACCTTCCGGGTCCGCTCGGGCGCGGCCACCGACGACGAGGCTCGCCGGATCGCGCTCACCCTCGACCTCACCCACGTGGCCGGTGACCTCGTCGCCCCGCTGCTGGTCGTGTTCGGCCGCGAGGACCGGCTGATCCCCTGGCAGCACGCCATCCGGCTGCGCGATGCCGCCGCCGGACCGGTGGAGGTGCTGATGCTCGAGGACGGCAACCACGGCTGCGCCAACGTCGCGCCGTGGCACCGGCCCCGCACCGCCGACTGGCTCGCCGAACAACTCGCCGTACCCGCTCAACTCACCACGAAGGCAGGCTGACATGGACACCACCGCACCCGAGACCGGAACCCTCACGGTTGGCTGGATCGGCGCCGGACGGATGGGCGCGGCGATGGCCAGCCGCCTGGCCCGTGCCGGGGAGGACGTGACGGTCTGGAACCGCACCCGCAGCAAGGCCGAGGCGCTGACCGAGGTCGGCTGCGCCGTCGCCGACACGATCGCGGACCTCCGCGGCCACGACGTGGTGTTCACGATGGTCTCCACCCCCGCCGACCTCGAGCAGGTGCTCGTCGGCGAGGACGGCCTCCTGGCCGACCCTGACCGGGTGCCCGGCGTCGTCGTCGACACCTCCACCGTCGACGTCGCATCGTCGGCGGCGATGCGCGAGGCCTGCGCGGAGCGCGGCGTGGCGTTCCTCGCGTCGCCGGTCAGTGGCAACGGCAAGGTCGTCACCTCCGGAGGCCTGAGCCTGGTCGTGTCCGGACCCGAGGAGACCTACCAGCGGGTGGCCCACCTGCTCGACCACCTCGGCAAGGGCGCGACGTACGTCGGCGAGGGTGACGTCGCCCGGCTCGCCAAGATCTGCCACAACCTGATGCTGGGTGTCGTGACGCAGAGCCTGGCCGAGATCACCGTGCTCGCCGAGAAGGGCGGGATGCCGCGGGCGGCGTTCCTGGAGTTCCTCAACAACTCCGTGATGGGCTCGGTGTTCACCCGCTACAAGACGCCGGCCTTCGTCAACCTCGACTACACACCCACGTTCACCCCGATCCTGCTGCGCAAGGACTTCGACCTCGGCTTCGAGGCGGCGCACGAGCTCGACGTACCGATGCCGGTCGCGGCCGCCACCGCGGCCGCCGTCCAGGCGAGCGTGAGCAGCGGGCGGGTGACCGAGGACTTCTCGATCCTGCTCGACCTCCAGGCGCAGAGCTCCGGGATCACCCTCAAGCCCGAGAACGTGCCGGTCGACGACGGGCTCGGCGGATGACCGGCCTGCCCCTGTCGGCACCGGGCCACATGGGGGTCGACTACGAGTCGCGGGTCGACTTCGACCGGCTCCGGTCCTACCGGCTGTCGCGCGCGAAGCAGGCCCTGGAGTCGAGTGAGTGCGGGGCGTTCCTGCTCTTCGACTTCTACAACATCCGCTACACCACCCAGACCTGGATCGG
>JBAZRQ010000393.1:0-3430 GCA_041662925.1 Nocardioides sp.
TCGAGTCGGCACCCGGCTCGTCGGGTTCGTCACCGCCGTCATCGCCTCCACATCCGGCGAGTACCAGGCTCGCGGCGACGAGGATGCTGGCGAAGATGCGGGGAAGGCGCACGAAAGGCTCCAAAAAGGTGTAGTGAGTTGATCGACTTCAGTGTGGCGGCGTGTCCGACGGAGCTCAGCCGAGCTTGGCGCCACCGTCGACGTAGAGGGTCTGGCCGGTGATGTACGACGCCTCGTCGCTGCAGAGGAACGCCGCGGCGGCCGCGATGTCCTCCGGGAAACCCACCCGGCGTACGGGGTTGGCCTCGGCATTGAGGGCACGGAACTCGTCGACGTCCATCTTGAGCCGGGCGGCAGTGGCGTCGGTCATCTCCGTGGCGATGAAGCCCGGGGCGATCGCGTTGGCGTTGATGCCGAAGGGGCCGAGCTCGATGCCGAGGGTGCGGGTGAACCCCTGGACGCCCATCTTGGCCGCCGAGTAGTTGGCCTGGCCGCGGTTGCCGAGCGCGGAGACGCTCGAGAGGTTGAGGATCTTGCCGTACTTCTGCTCGACGAAGTGCTTCTGGGCGGCCTTGGTCATCAGGAACGCGCCCTTGAGGTGGACGTTCATGACGAGGTCCCAGTCGTCCTCGGACATCTTGAACAGCAGGTTGTCGCGCGTGATCCCGGCGTTGTTGACGAGGATGTGGATGCCACCCAGCTCGGCGACCACGCGGGCCACCGCGGCGTCGACGGACTCGCCGTTGCTCACATCGGCGCCGATGCCGACCGCCTTGGCCCCCTCGGTCAGGGGGAGCTTGGCCGCTGCCTCGGCCGCGGCGCTCTCGTCGAGGTCGATGATCGCGACCGAGGCGCCCTCCTCCGCGAACCGCGTGGCGGTTCCGAACCCGATGCCGCGCGCGGCTCCGGTGACTACGGCAACGCGTCCGTCGAAACGACCCATGATGTGCAGCTCCTCGATCTCGATCTCGATGTCAGTCCGGCCTGCTTCGGTCAATCACTCTAGAGCGGCGCGCAGCCGGGCTGCGTACTGCCCCGCCTCCTGCCCGGCGTACTTGGTGCGGGGCCAGAAGAAGCCGCGCAGGCCATCACCCTTGGTCCGGGGTACGACGTGCAGGTGCAGGTGCGGGACGGACTGGCTGACCACGTTGTTCAGCGCCACGAAGCTCCCCTGGGCGCCCAGCCCCTCGACCATCGCGGTGGCGAGCCGCTGGGCCGCCTCGAGGAAGCCGTCACGGAGCCCGGCAGGGAGGTCCGGCAGGGTGACGACGTGCCGACGTGGCACGAGGAGCACGTGGCCCTTGAACAGCGGCCTCCGGTCGAGGAAGGCCACGAAGTCCTCCTCGTCGAGCACCAGATCGGCCTCCACCACGCCCGAGACGATCGCGCAGAACACGCAGCCGGGCTCGGGCGTCTCGTCCCCTGCGCCGGTCATGGCCGCAGGCTAGCGATCCCAGGTCAGTCCGGGCAGGTCAGTCCAGCCACTCGTCGCGGGCGTCCACCGCGGAGTCGGGGTAGTCGGCGAAGATGCCGTCGACACCGGCGTCCAGCAGGGCGACCACCTCCGCGCGCACGTCGCCCTTGGCCAGCGGGTCGACCCCACGCCGGAAGTTGGTGGCCATGAACAGGTTCTCGTCGCGCACCGTCCACACGTGCACGACCAGGCCGCGACGGTGGGCATCGGCGACGAGCCGGCTCGGCTCGCCGGTGGCGCCGGTGGCCGGGTCGCGCGGGAGCACGAGGTCCTTGTTGGCGCCCAGCCCGTCGGCGTACTCCGCGATCTCGGCGAGACCGCTGGGGGTGACCAGGTCGCGGTAGGTCCGCGAGTCGCCTGCGGCGACCAGGTCGTACGGCGCGCCCGAGGCGTCGACGAGCTGCGCGAGCGGGACCGGGGTCATCGTGTCGAGGTCACGCAGGTTGGCCGTCTCGAAGGACTGGATGATGACCTTGGAGCGCTTGCGGTCCAGACCGAACCGGTCGAGCGTGCGCACCAGCGGCTCCTCGAGCGACAGCCCGATCGAGTCGAAGTACGTCGGGTGCTTGGTCTCCGGGTAGACCCCGATGCTGCGGCCGGTGCGCTTGGACTCCTCGCGCACCAGCTGCAGCACCTCGACCAGGGTCGGGATCTCGAAGCGGCCGTCGTAGCGGGTGTTGTCGGGGCGGACCTGCGGCAGCCGCTCCTTGGCGCGCAGGGTCTTGAGCTCGGCGAGGGTGAAGTCCTCGGTGAACCAGCCGGTCACGGCGCGTCCGTCGATGGTCTTCGTGGTGCGGCGGGCCGCGAACTCGGCGTGGTCGGCGACGTCGGTGGTGCCGCTGATCTCGTTCTCGTGGCGGGCCACCAGCACGCCGTCCTTCGTGGAGACGAGGTCGGGCTCGACGTAGTCGGCACCGAGCCGGATCGCGAGGCGGTAGGACGCCAGCGTGTGCTCGGGGCGGTAGCCGGACGCGCCGCGGTGCCCGATCACGATCGGGTCGGCCTGGCGCTGGCTCTGCCTGGCGTAGTAGTCGCTGGCCCCGGCGGCGACCGGTGCGGACACCAGGGCGGGTCCGACAAGGCCGGTGAAGGCGAGGAGGAGCAGGGCAGGGCGTCGTACGCCGGTCCGAGAGGTCATGGTGCCGAGGCAAGCGCCCCCAGGTGACTCGCGGACGTGCCGACGGTGAACCGTCGCCGTCGGGTGGCCGACAGGATCAGGCGGGCGGGTCCGCGGCCAACAGCTCGCGCTTGACCACCTTGCCGGTGGCGTTGCGCGGGAGCTCGTCGAGGAGCGTCACCTCGCGGGGCACCTTGTAGCCGGCCAGGTGCTCCTTGATGTGGCGCTTGAGGTCATCAGGGGTCACCGTCGCTCCCGGCACGGGGACGACGAACGCGACCAGCCGCTGTCCGAAGGCCTCGTCGTCGACCCCGACCACGGCCGCCTCGCGCACCTCGTCGTGGGCGGTGAGCATCTCCTCAACCTCCAGCGGGTAGACGTTCTCCCCGCCGGAGACGATCATCTCGTCGTCGCGGCCGACGACGTAGAGCCGGCCGGTCTCGTCGACCCGGCCGATGTCGCCCGAGACCATGAACGCCTCGTGGAACTGCTTGCTGTCGCCCGACGTGTAGCCCTCGAAGTGCGAGTCGCTGAGCACGGTGATCTTGCCGACCTCGCCCTGAGGAACATCGCGCCACTCGTCGTCGACGATGCGCAGGTCGGTGCCCACGACCGGCCGGCCGGCCGTGTCGGGGGCGACCCGCAGGTCGGCCGGGGTGGCGGTGCTGATCAGGCCGGCCTCGGTGGCGTTGTAGCTGTTGTAGACGACGTCACCGAAGCGGTCCATGAAGGCGGTCACGGCGTCGGTGCGCATCCGGGAGCCGCTCGCGGTCACGAACCGCAGGCTGTCGCAGCGGTAGCGATCGAGCACGTCAGTGGGGAGGTCGACGATCCGCTCG
>JBAZRQ010000394.1:0-3402 GCA_041662925.1 Nocardioides sp.
GGCTGGCGCCAGACCCATCACCAGACCCACCACCCAGGTGTCCATCGCGGTTGATCAAACGTTCGCTCAAGAGCCCTCTTGAGCGAACGTTTGATCAACCAGGAAGGGCATTCGCGGGGTCCTGCCCGATTCCGGAGCCCGGCTTCGGGCGCAGGCTCTCCAGCCCGACATCCGGGCACCCGCACCGGGCGTTCCCGGCATGTGGCAGGCTTGTCCCAGACGAGCTAACAACTCGCGTGCTCTGGGGTCGGTGTAATTCCGAGCCGGCGGTGAACCGTTCGAAGCTTCTTCGTTCGGAAGTCCGCGACCCGGTCATAGCCAGTGACCGGTTGACCAGGTGTGACTCCTGGACCGACGGTTAAAGTCCGGATGGGAAGCGCACGCAGGTGACGTCGACGCACGAGCAGTGGTGCGTCAGGCGCCGCCGTCGCCCCGGAGTCCGCGACCGGACCCGAGGGCACCACATGACTTTCACGCCGGCCGAGCAGGCTGCGATGACGCGCGCCCTCGAGCTCGCGGCCACGCCCGGTGTCCCGCTCGGCCCCAACCCGCGCGTGGGTTGCGTGCTGCTCGACGCCAGCGGCGTCACGGTCAGCGAGGGCTACCACCGCGGAGCCGGTACGGCGCACGCGGAGGCCGATGCGCTCGCGCAGGCCGGCGGGGCAGCCCGCGGCACCACTGCCGTCGTCACGCTGGAGCCGTGCAACCACACCGGTCGGACCGGCCCGTGCGCGCAGGCTCTGGTCGCTTCCGGCGTACGCCGCGTGGTCTTCGCCCAGGACGACCCCAACCCGGTCGCGCGCGGGGGAGCCGACACGCTGCGCGCCGCCGGCATCGAGGTCGTGAGCGGCCTCCTCGCCGACCAGGCCCGTGAGGTCAACCGGGTGTGGACGTTCGCGACAGACCACCAGCGCCCGTTCGTGACCTGGAAGTTCGCGACCACGCTCGACGGCCGCAGCGCCGCGGCCGACGGCACCTCACGGTGGGTCTCCAGCACCGCCGCTCGTCGCGACACCCACCGGTTGCGCGCGCTGTGCGACGTGATGCTGGTCGGCACCAACACGGTGGCTGTCGACCACCCCCGGCTCACCGTGCGCGACGACGACGACCAGCCCCTGGTGCGCCAGCCGCTGCGCGTCGTGATGGGGGAGCGGGACCTCGACCCCAGCCACGGCCTCGACCTGCACCTGCGCACTCGGGACCCGCGGGCGGCGCTCGCCGAGCTCTACGCCCGCGACCGCCAGCACGTGTTCCTCGAGGGCGGGCCGACCCTCGCCGCCGCGTTCCTGAGTGCCGGCCTGGTCGACGAGATCGTCGCCTACGTCGCCCCGATGCTGCTGGGCGCCGGCCGGGCGGCCGTCGCGGACCTCGGAATCACCACGATCGCCGGGGCGTTGCGCCCCACGGTCACTGACGTCACGGTCCTGCCCGGCATCGAGGGCGAAGAGCCCAACATCCGACTCACCATGACCCCCAAGGAAAGAGAAGCCTGATGTTCACCGGAATCGTCGAAGAGCTCGGCACCGTCGCCGCGGTCGAGGACCAGGGCGACGCCATCCGGCTCACGGTGGAGGCGTCGACCGTCCTGGAGGACACGGGACTGGGCGACTCCATCGCGGTGAACGGCTGCTGCCTGACGGTGGTCTCCCACGACGGCCTTCGCTGGACCGCCGACGTGATGCAGGAGACGCTCGACAAGACCAGCCTCCAGGGCGTGCGCCCGGGTGACCGGGTCAACCTCGAGCGCGCGGTCACCGCGGAGAAGCGGCTCGGTGGCCACATCGTGCAGGGCCACGTCGATGGGGTCGGGCACGTCGTGAGCCGGACGCCGAGCGAGCACTGGGAGGTCGTGGAGATCTCCTTGCCCGCCCCCGATGAGAAGGGGAGCCTCGGTCGCTACCTGGTCGACAAGGGGTCGATCACCGTCGACGGCGTGAGCCTCACCGTCGTCGAGGTCCGAGGGGACACGTTCTCGGTCAGCCTCATCCCCGAGACCCTCGCCCGCACCACTCTCGGCCTCCGGCAGCCCGGCGACCGGGTCAACCTCGAGGTCGACATCATCGCCAAGCACGTCGAGAAGCTCATCCAGGCCTACGCGCACGACCCCAGCAAGGAGCAGTCATGAGTGAGCACCAGCACGGGAAGGTTCGTCTCGACACCATCGAGCGCGCCATCGCCGACATCGCCGCCGGCAAGGCCGTCGTGGTCGTCGACGACGAGACCCGCGAGAACGAGGGCGACATCATCTTCGCCGCCAGCAAGGCGACGCCCGAGCTGATGGCCTTCACGATCCGCTACTCCAGCGGGGTGATCTGCGTGCCGATGCCGGCCCGCATGCTCGACCGGCTGGAGATCCCGTTGATGACGCCGCACAACAAGGACAAGCTCCGCACCGCCTACACGATCTCGGTGGACGCCCGCGACGGCGTCAGTACCGGCATCTCCGCGGCCGACCGGGCCCACACCGTCCGGGTGCTGGCCGACTCTGCGACCGAGCCGTGGGAGATCACCCGGCCGGGGCACGTCTTCCCGCTGCGCTACCGCCAGGGCGGCGTGCTCGTACGCCGTGGCCACACCGAGGCGGCCGTCGACCTGGCCACGCTGGCCGGCCTCACCCCGGCCGGGGTGCTCGTCGAGGTGGTCAACGACGACGGCACCATGAAGCGCGCCCCCGAGCTGCGGGCGTTCGCCGACGAGCACGGGCTGGCGATGATCTCGATCGACGACCTGGTCCGCTACCGGCGCCGGCACGAGAACCTCGTCGAGCGGGTCGCGGAGACCCGGCTGCCGACCCGCCACGGCGACTTCACGGCGTACGGCTACCGGATCACCGTCGACAACAGCGAGCACATCGCGCTCGTCTACGGCGACGTCGGCGGAGCCGAGCCGGTGCTCACCCGGGTGCACTCGGAGTGCCTGAGCGGTGACGTGTTCGGCAGCCATCGGTGCGACTGCGGCCCGCAGCTCGACGAGGCGCTGGAGCGGATCGTCGCGGAGGGACGCGGCGTCGTGGTCTACCTGCGCGGCCACGAGGGGCGGGGGATCGGCCTGGTGGCGAAGCTGCAGGCCTACCAGCTCCAGGACGGCGGACGGGACACGGTCGACGCCAACCTGGACCTCGGGCTGCCCGCCGACGCGCGCCACTACGGCACGGCCACCCAGATCCTGCGCGACCTCAAGGTCGAGAGCGTGCGCCTGCTCACGAACAACCCGGACAAGGTCAGCAACCTCGAGGACTTCGGGATCAAGGTCGCCGAGCGGGTCCCGCTGACCCCACATCCCAACGACCACAACCTCGCCTACCTGCTGACCAAGCGCGACCGGATGGGCCACCACCTGCCCGACCTCGACCAGCCCGACCTCGACCAAGGAGCGATCTGATGAGCGGCCACGGAGCACCCA
>JBAZRQ010000395.1:0-3402 GCA_041662925.1 Nocardioides sp.
CTGGTTGCCGACCGCGCCGGTCGCGCCCCGCTCGGGGGTGCCGCCCGCGCACTGCTGCTGGGTCGGGACCGCCGGGTCGGTGAACGGGTCGGCTGGCTCCTCGGTGGGCTCCTCGGTGGGCTCCTCCGTCGGCTCCGAGGTCGGGTCGGTCGGCTCGCTCGTCGAACCGGACGACTGGTCAGTCTGCGACGTCGGATCGTCGGAGGCCGTGTCAGCGTCGTCCTCGGTGACGGCGCGGATGACGAAGAACGTGCCGACACCGAGGGCGATCAGGAGCACGACCGCCAGGACAACCAGCCCGACCACCTTGCCGGTGCCACCGCCGGATGTGCCGGGCCCAGGCTGGCCCACGACGTACGGCGGTGGGGGCTGGCCGGGCCAGCCCGGCTGCGCGGGAGTCCCTGCCCACCCCTGGGGTGCCGGCGGGGGCTGGGCGCCGGGCTGTTGGCCGTAGGGCTGGAACGACGGCGGGGCACCCGGAGTGACCGTCGGGGCGGCCAACGGGTTGGCCGGCGGGGGCGGGGGGCTGGCCGGCGGGGGGCTGGCCGGCGGGGGGTTGGCCGGCGGGGGCGGAGGGCTGGGTGCGCCGCCCGGCGCTGCCGTGCGGGGGTCGCCGGTCACCTCCGCACCCCACCCCTGGCCGTCCCAGTAGCGGAAGGCGCCGGGTTGACCGGCAGGGTCGGGGTACCAGCCTGGAGTCGCCACGCGGGAACTTTACGCGCGTGGAGACCTCAGCGACCTCAGCCGACCTCGAGGAAGCCCTCGCGCACGAGGTCCCGCACGCCGGGGAGATAGGTGCTGCGGACGACCTCGGGATCTGTCTCGGTCAGGCGAGCAACGGCGTCGAGGATCTCACCGACGGTGAGCTCACCGTCGCTGGCGCCGACGAGGGCGGCCTCGACGGTGTCGACCTGGCGGGCCCGGCGGAAGCCGCGCTGCTGGCGCAGCACGATCGTCTCGGGGTCCTCGGCGCCGGCCGGACCCACGGTCTCCTGCCGTACGTCGGTCCGCGCGACGAGCCGGGTGCCGAGGTCGACGTAGGCCCGCGCGGCCTCGCCCCACTCGTGGATCGCCGGCGCGATCGGCTGCTCGACGTCGTAGGGCCAGTCCAGGAAATCGGTGGCCACGTTGCCGCGGCCGGACGCCCGGAGGTTGACCCAGCCGAAGCCGATCCCCTCGATCCCCTGCTCCTCGAACCACGACAACCAGGTGTCGTAGCGCTGCGGGTAGTCAGCAGACCCGTGCAGCCCGGCGTCCTTGAGCCACAGCTCCACGTAGACGGCCGGGTCGACCACCTCGCGCTGCACGACCAGCGCGTCGCAGTCGCCGGCGAGCCACTCGCCGAGGCGCTCGTCCCACGGCCGGTCACGGGCGATCACCCAGTTGGCGAGGACCTGGCACCAGCCGCCCTCCGTGAGGTGGCCGGGCGCGGCCCGCACGATGTCCTCGACCACGCGGTCGCCGGGCAGCCCGGAGTCGCGGTAGACCAGCCGCTCGCCCGTCCCCGGGGAGATGACGAACGGCGGGTTGGTCGCGATCAGGTCGAACCGCTCCCCCACGACCGGCCCGAAGAACGACCCCTCCCGTACGTCGATCCGCTCGGCGACCTCGTTGAGCTCGGCGTTGAGCCGGGTCAGCCGGAGCGCGCGCTGGTTGACGTCAGTCGCGACCACCTGGTCGCTGTGGCCCGCGAGGTGGAGCGCCTGCACCCCGCAGCCGGTGCCGAGGTCGAGCGACCGTCGTACCGGCGTGCGGATCGTCAGCTGGGCAAGGGATGTGGAGGCCGAGCTGATGCCGAGCACGTGGTCGGTGCCGACCCGCTGCGGGCCGCCGTCGAGCCCCGGGGTGAGGTCGCTGACGACCCACAGCTCCTCGTCGTCGGTGGCGTAGGGCCGGATGTCGAGGCGGGCGGCGACCTCGCTCACACTCTGCTCGAGCAGGCCTTCGGCGGCGAGCCGGTCGACCTGTCCGGGCAGCGCCCGCTCCGCGTCCGCCAGCGGCACCGGCAGCTGCAGCAGGAAGAGCCGGACCAGCGTCTCGACCGGGGTGCCGCCCGCCGTCCGGCGGCGGCCGGGCGTCGTCTCGTTGCGCATCAGCGCCGCGTGCGCCTCCGCTCCGAGCACCGAGGCGACACCGTCGTAGGTGAACCCGGCGGCCAGGAGCGCCGCCCGCAGCGGGGCGACGAAGTCGAGTCGTTCGGGGGGCTGGGTCACCGCCGCATCCTCGCACCCGGCGTCCATGACCCCGGCCTAGACCAGTGCCTGGATCGCCCGCGAAGTCGCCCGAGATCTGCCCGCTCCTCCTACATTCGTTGATTGGGGAAGGACAGTGTGGCCGGGCGCGACCCGGCACACCCATGGGGAGGAAGCTCAATGAACTCGTACAAGCGCGCCTTCGGCGCCATCGTCACCACCACCCTGATCGGCTCCGGTCTCGTCGTCGGCGTGGGCGGAACGGCGACCGCCACCGAGCCCGCTCCGGCTCCGGTCTCCAGCGCGGCACTGACCGGCGTGCTCGAGGTGATCACGGCGCCGCTGCTGAGCGGCGCCCCTGCGGTGGGCTCGACGCTCAGCCTGACCGACCCGGTCTGGAACACCCTGGGCCTGCTCGGCGTGGTCACCAACTCCTACCAGTGGCTGCGCGACGGCGTACCGATCCCGGACGCAGCCGGCCTGACCTACGCCGTGACCCCCGACGACGCCGGCCACCAGATCACCACGAAGGTGACCGGCCAGCTCCTCGGGCTGATCCCGCTCATCGGTACGACGCTCAGCAACGCCATCGACATCCCGCTCCTGCCCGGCCCCGACCCGGATCCCGACCCGGCCGGTGAGCTGACCGCACTGGTCGCTCCGGTCCTCTCGGGCCTCCCGGCCGTGGGTTCGATGCTGTCGCTCAGCGCCGTCGAGTGGAGCCTGCCCGGCGTCACCACCACCATCCAGTGGCTGAGCAACGGCGTACCGATCCCGGGGGCAACGGGGCTGTCCTTCATCCCGGGCCCGGAGCACGCCGGCACCGAGATCACCGCCGTCGTCACCGGCGCTCTCGCCGGGCTCCCGCTCGTCCAGCTGATCACCAACGGCCTGGGGATCCCGCTCGCCGGCGCACCGGCCGCGACGTCCGTCCCGATCGTCACCGGCAGCGGCAAGGTCGGCACCCTCCTCACCGGCACCGCGCCCACCTGGGACACCACAGGCGTCACCACCACCTACCAGTGGCAGCGCAACACGGTCCCGATCCCGGGAGCCACGTCACCGACCTACACCGTCACCCCTGAGGACCTCGGCAAGTCGCTGCGCCTGTTCGCCACCGGCACCAAGGGCGAGGCGACGGGCACGGCAGCCAGCCTCCCGGTCCTCGGCAAGCTCGGCGACCTGCTGGCGACCACCGCGCCCTCGATCT
>JBAZRQ010000396.1:0-3399 GCA_041662925.1 Nocardioides sp.
CGGCGGTCTTGTAGTCGATCGCGCTGCGGCCACCGGTGACCGGCGTGATCCGCCACAGCTTCGCCTTCGGCCGGACGCGGGTCAGCGCGATCGGGCTACCACCCACCGGGCGCGCGGTCAGCCCGGGGCGCGGGCGCACGACCACGTCGCGCGTGGTGTCGGCGGTGAGCAGCACCTCGACCTTGCCGGCCGAGCGCCCCCACGAGGTGCCCGGGTAGTAGTAGCGGACGATCTGGCGGTAGCCGAGCCCCTTGGTCGCCGCCCGCTGGGCGCCGTACTGCGACAGACCGTGCCCGTGCCCGTAGCCGTGCCCGACGATCTCGACCGTCGCGCCGTCCGGCACCGGCCAGGTGGTCGCGGCCGCCGGGCCGGCCCCCGCACCCAGCAGGGAAGCGGCGAGGACCAGGACGAGTGCGGCCAGGGAGGCCCGAGAGAACGCCATGTCGCCCAGGCTACAAACCGTCCGGTCGCGCCCGGTAGTTTGTCGCCGTGGACGTGAGCGGAGCAGGCACAGCGCCGAGTGGCGGGCCGAGCGACCCACAGGTCCTGGTCCTGGTCACCGGGTCCGCGCGCAGCGGCACGAGCGCCCTCGCCGGCAGCCTCAACCACCTCGGCTACCACGTGCCCCAGCCGATGGTCCCCGCGTCGGAACGCAACGCGAAGGGCCACTTCGAGCCGTGGTTCTCGATCCACTTCCACAAGAAGCACCTCAAGCGCGCCGGAGTGCGGGCCGGCGACGCCAGCCCCGAGACCCAGCAGCGCCTGGCCGAGGTGCTGGCCGACCCCGCCGTACGGGCCGAGCTGCGCGACTGGCTCGCCCTCCAGCCCGAGCCGCGGCTCGTGGTCAAGGACCCCCACGCGATGCGGTTCCTGGACGTCTGGGCCGGCGCGTGCGCCGACCTGGGCATCGACCTGCGCTATCTCACGACCGTGCGCCACCCGGCCGAGGTCGTGGGCTCGCGGGACCTCGTCTGGGGCCAGGAGCGCGACGACGCCGAGCGGGCGGCCAAGGAGATCACCAACGTCGCGGCCTGGGTCGAGATCGCCCTGGTCACCGAGCGGGAGACCCGTGGCGAGACCCGCTCCTTCATCCGGTACGACGACCTCGTCGGTGACTGGCGTACCGCGCTCGGCCGGGTCTCCGAGCAGCTCGACCTCGGTCTGGACACGTCGTCCGAGCCGGGCACCCACGAGCTCGACACCTGGCTCGACCCGGGCATGCAGCGCTCGTCCCTCACCTGGGAGGACCTCCGCGTCACTCCCGCGATCCAAGCCCTGGCCGAGGACACCTGGAAGCAGCTCGACGTGCTCTGCGGCGACCCGCGCGACGCGGCCGCGTCCCAGCAGCTCGACGAGGTGGCCCGGACCTACGCGCGGCTCTTCGCCGACGCCCGCGCGCTGGTCCAGGACGAGCTCCGCTTCGAGACCCACGAGGCGCAGGCCCTGGTCACCGACCTGCAGAACAAGAACCGGCGCCTGCGCCGGCTGCTGCGCGAGCAGCGCGAGCTCGCCGAGGCGCTGGCGGCGGCTCCCGCACCCACGCGCCGACTCCCCCACCGGCTGAAGGCGGCGTTGGGCCGGCGACTCAGGGGCTAGACCCCGCTCAGGGCAGGACGTCGGCCACGATCTCCGCGAACAGCGGCAACAGCGTCCGCGACCGGGTCGCGGTCAGGTGCTGCTGGTCGAAGAACGTGTAGATGCCGTCGCGGCGTCCGTAGCACCACGAGTCGTCGCAGATCTCCACGTTGGGGTCGAGGTAGCGCGCTCCGTCACCCAGTGGCCGCATCGCGTCGCGCACCCAGGCGTCGGTCGCGGCCTCCTCCCGCAGCGCGTCCGCGCGCGGCAGCTTGCAGACGTACGGCGCGGCACACGGCGCAGGGTCGGGGACGGTCGCGGTCTGCGCGATGACGTCGGTGTCGACCCCCGCCCTCGCGAGGGCGCGGAACGCCGCGGGCGTGAACTCGTCGAACAGGTCGGCCTGCTGGTTGTCGTAGTCGTCGTAGTCGCCCGGGGAGGCGAGCACGTCGAGGTAGAAGCGCCAGTAGGCACCGGCCACCACCTTGAGCGGCCGCCCCTCGCGGTCGAGACGCAGGATGTAGTCGAGCGCCTCGGTCGCGTTCTGCTCGCACTTGGTGCCCTCGCCCAGGGGCAGGTCGAGGTCCATCGGCGGGCAGCTGCCCATGACGAACCCGACCAGGTTGACCTTCTCCTCACCGACCGCGAGGCGCAGGACCGGGATGTGCTGCCAGGCGTGCGAGTCGCCCCACAGCACCACCGTGGGCCGCTCCTCGACGAACTCGTTGAGGAAGCAGGCGCCCGGCTCCTGCGGGATCAGCTCCTCGCGGGTCGCGCACTCCGTCGGCAGCCGTGGGTAGTCGGTCTCCGGCGGCACGGCCGGGGGCGGGGGCTCGGACGGCGTGCTCGTGGGTGTGCTCGTCGGCGCGCTGGTCGGCGTGCTCGTGGGGTCGGACGTGACCTCCGGTGCGTCGTCGTCGCCGCCGGACAGCAGGACGACGGCGAGCACCACGAGCACCGCGGCCGCGAGGGCGACCGCCACGATGGCGGGGCGACGGCTCGGCCGGTTCAGGCGATGAGACATGCCGGAATCGTGCCGTATCCACTCAGACGCGGTGCAGGCGCCTGGCGGCTTCGGCGACGGACCCGCTCATCGAGGGGTAGACGGTGAACGCCTGCGCGAGCTGGTCGGCGGTCAGCGACTCCGCCACGGCGATGGACACGGGGTGGATCAGTTCGCTGGCCCGGGGGCCGACGATCACGCCACCGACGACGATGCCCGTGCCGGGCCGGCAGAAGAGCTTGACGAAGCCGTCGTGCACGCCCTGCATCTTGGCGCGGGCGTTGCCCGAGAGCGGCAGCATCACGACCTCCGCCTGGATCTCGCCGGCGTCGACCGCCTGCTGGCTCCAGCCGACCGTGGCGATCTCGGGGGCCGTGAAGACGTTGGAGGAGACCTTCTTCAGGTCGAGGGGGTGCACGGTGTCGCCGAGGAAGTGCCACATCGCGATCCGCCCCTGCATGGCCGCCACCGAGGCGAGCATGAGTACGCCGGTGCAGTCACCCGCCGCGTAGACGCCGCGGGCCGACGTACGCGAGACCCGGTCGACGTTGACGAAGCCGCCCTCCTTGAGGACCACGCCGGCCTCCTCGAGGCCGAGGCCGCCGGTGTTGGGCACCGAGCCGAGCGCCAGGATGCAGTGGGAGCCCTCGATGCTGCGGCCGTCGGTGAGGGTCACCGTGACGACGTCACCGGACCGGGTGACCGACTCCATGCGCGACTCGGACAGCAGCTTCATGCCGCGACGCTTGGAGACCTCCTCGAGGACGTGCGAGGCGTCGGCGTCCTCGCCGGGCAGCACCCGGTCGCGCGACGACACGAGC